>JAGQQS010000120.1 GCA_020426105.1 Planctomycetaceae bacterium | reverse complement strand
ATAAACTGGACATGTCGATGCTCGTTGGCATTTGCCTGCCCTTGCCCCGATACAGATAAATCGATGGAAATATGAACCGTCAGCGGGAATGGAAAACATTCGATAATTTGACGATACCGCCTCAAGAAATTTGCCACCATGCATACAACTGCAGGTAAGTCGCAGGCGTAGACTCGCTTCAAACCTGGGCCTGATGAAAACAATGTCACAGAACGATCGAGGACTTATCGACGCCTTCGTTGGTGACGGGCGGTCACTCATCAGCCTGTGCGGCATCTGCCTCGGGCTTGCCGGGTTGTTCGCGATTTTTCAATCGATCACCGGACATTTCTTGCCGCACGATGTGGCATTTCTGCAAATGCAGCCTGACGCTCTTTGCCGCATTAATGAATGCCGCATTGTGCATTTCATGATTCATGATCGAATCAGCTTTGGCGGGTCACTCGTGGCCATCGCGGTGCTCTATATGTGGCTGGCCGAATTCCCTGTGAAGGGCGGCGAAAAATGGGCCTGGTGGACGCTGTTTGCGAGTGGTGTTGCAGGCTTTGGCAGCTTTCTGACCTATCTTGGGTACGGATACCTCGACACCTGGCACGGCGCAGCGACATTGGTGTTGCTTCCGCTCTTCGGATGCGGTCTGTGGATGCAGCGACCAAAGCGGGCGTCTCAACCTCGACCGGCGGTCCAGTTTTCGTTGTTGTATTCTCAACACACGGAACGATGGAACGGCATGGCGGCGTTGGGCCGAATGTTGCTGCTGTTCTCAGCATTCGGCATGATCGGAGCGGGATTGACCATTCAGTTTCTTGGCATGACCAGCGTATTTGTGCCGACGGATTTGAGTTTTATGGGTGTCGATCGTGCCCAGTTGCATGCGATCAATCCACGCCTGATCCCTTTGATCGCTCACGATCGGGCGGGATTCGGGGGAGCCGTGACGACCGTGGGAATTTTAGTGTTCGCCTGCGTTTGGTTTGGGCAACCTTCGCGCTCGTTGTGGCAAACACTCGCCGTCGGCGGATTTATTGGATGGAGTACCGCGGTACTTGTGCACCCGGCGATTGGCTATACCGATCCAATTCATCTGGCTCCGGCTGTCGCTGGCACGATATGTTTTGCGGCGGGCCTTGCTTTCACTCGACGCACGATGTTTTCCAGAGAAAGAATCAACGGATGACGCCCGGGAATTCAGAGTCGCCAGAGCCTTTGCCAGACCGCCTGCCAACGCTGAACGAACTCGGGCGAGATTTGCTGCATGTCACAACGATGCGACGCGTACTGACGATCGGCATGCCATTTGTCATTATGGTTGCCTATGTCATATTCGCCTGTCTTGGTTGGTGGCCCCTGGCTGTGCTGTCCGTCATGATGCTGTGCTTCGTGACGTATGGATCATCGTCACACGATCTTGTGCATCAGACGCTTGGGCTGCACCGACGCTGGAATTTCTTCTGGTTAAGTCTGATTGAAATACTCTCTTTCCGCAGTGGCACCGCTTATCGCCTTTCGCATATTCATCACCACCAACACCTGCTGGAGGAATCGGACGTGGAAGGCTCTGCGGCTCATTTTTCCCTGATTCGAACGCTGTTGTGTGGTCCAACTCTTCAGTTGCGTCTTTGGCTGTGGACACTCTCGAAGTTTCCACAACATCGTCTGTCGCTGTTGCTTGAAGCAGCGGGAATTGTTGTGCTTCTGGTCTCTGCAGTCGTTGCAGCTCAATGGACGTGGATTCCGTTAATCTACACGTCGCTGGTGATTGCAGGAAGCTGGATCTTTCCGTTGATCACTGTGTATATCCCACACATTGCGGACGGCAAGACACCGTTGACTCAGACACGATTGTTTCGCGGTTGGTGGTTTCGATTGATCGCCATGGATCATCTCTATCATCTTGAGCATCATCTGTATCCAGCCGTGCCGCACCATCATTGGAGATCTTTGGCTGTGCGACTCGATCCGTGGTTCGAGAAAAATGGCGTGCACCCCACAAGTTCACGCTCAAGTTCGGCGCGGAGCCGTGGATCGCGACTTTTCATGTGGAATTCTGGGGACGCACAATAACCAAATCAATCGGCACGAGCATTCAGCAGATCATAAACCATCGAGAAGGTCCCGTCTGTGATTCCAGTCAATCCGGGGGCGGCTTGCGGGAAAGATCAGGCCGGACACGTCAACCTGGAATTGGGCGAGGAGTCACGGCTCGTGGCGCAGCGAGATTGAATTTCCGTGGATTCAGTTTTTTCGGATTACATCCGAGCCTGGTGCCTGCCGTCGCTTTGGCGACTGTACGCCCTGCCATTCTTTTCGCGCCGCGAAAACGCGCGCGTGATTTTATTTGCCCCGGTTACGAAGCGATGACAGGAGATATCGGGTAACTAAACTTCCGTATGTTCGTAGCGCAAAGGCGCTGTGAACCCACGGGACGAGCCTGCGGGCGACTAAATCGACAGCTCGCTTGTCGAGCCGGAACGCGAGTGAAAAACTTTTAGCGCTTGATGCTACCGGATCACGATCGTGACTTTAAGATCCGCAATCGCCCCCTCAACACAGGAACTAAACAAGATTTCCAAATTGCTCTTGCCTGTTTGATTAAGTTTACATATCGTACATCGACGATATGCAATTGGAGTGATTTTCCATGGCGAAACAGTCTGTTGTTAAGATGAAGAAGCCGTGCTGCGACGATACCGGACCATGCAGATTACCTGCAGATCGGTCAGCGGAGCAAATGGCGGCGCTGGCGTGGGCAATTGCCCATCCGGCGCGGGTGCGGATTGTGCGGTTGCTGATCAGTCGCAATACGTGTGTTTGTGGTGAGATTGTCGATGAAATGCCACTGGCTCAGTCGACCGTTTCGCAGCATCTGAAGATCCTGAAAGAATCGGGGCTGGTGCAGGGTGAGGTGGATGGCCCCAAAGTGTGTTATTGCATCAATCCGGAGAAGCTGGCGATGCTGAAGGCTCTGGTGGCATCCCTGTAGCCGGATTTTTTTTGACGCCGATTATCGCTGTTCGACGATCAACGATTCGAAGTGGCCGCAGAGTTCACGGGGCGCCCTCAATTTGTGCTTGACGACATTTCCAGTGAAAGGTTTTGCGATGAAGACGATTCAGATTTACGACCGCCCAATGTGTTGTTCTACCGGAATCTGTGGACCGAGCGTGGATCCGGCTCTGCCTCGCTTTGCCGCTGATCTGGATGCCATAAAAAATGTCGGGCATAACATCGAGCGATACAATCTGTCGCAACAGCCTCAGGCGTTTATTGAGAATAAAGAGATTCATGCTTTGATCTCCGGCAAAGGCACTGATGTGCTGCCGGTTGTGGTGGTGGATGGCTGCGTGGTCAGCAAGGGCATCTATCCGTCACTCGAGATGTTACAGATGTGGATTGCTGGAGGCGTGACTCCTGCAACAGCTGCCGTGGCGACGATGTCGTTGCCGATTGCTGATCAGGGCTGCTGCAGCGGTGCGACGGGATGTTGCTGAACGTTCCGACAGGGGAGCGGCAGGGCGTCAGCCGTGCGAGGATGTCGTGCCAGTCTGCGGTTTCAACCACGACGCAGTTCAAGCTCTTGGCACGATGCCACGAACCCAGGGATTGAAGCATTCATTACAATCGACACGGAGGGCTGACGGCCTGCCGCTTGCCTGTCAGGAGATTGGTCATGGAATTTCTGAAGCACACGACACGCAACCTGTTTTTCACCGGAAAGGGCGGCGTGGGCAAGACCTCAGTGGCCTGCGCGTCGGCTGTGCAGCTGGCCGATGCTGGTCAACGCGTTCTGCTGGTCTCCACTGACCCCGCATCCAACCTGGATGAAGTGCTGGGAACTCCGCTGCAGCATCATCCCACAGCAATTCCATCCATTCCCAATTTGCACGCCATGAATCTGGATCCGGAACAGTCCGCTGCGGATTATCGCGAACGCATGGTGGGGCCCTATCGCACGCTGTTGCCTGCTGCGGCAATCGCCAGCATGGAAGAACAATTTTCGGGTTCGTGTACTTTGGAGATCGCCGCGTTTGATGAATTTTCCAGACTGCTGGGTGATGCCTCCGCCACCGCCGAGTTCGATCATGTCATCTTTGACACGGCACCGACCGGGCATACGCTCAGGTTGCTGACTTTGCCGTCGGCCTGGTCCGGTTTCATGGAGCGCAACACGACGGGAACTTCGTGCCTCGGTCCACTTGCCGGCCTGCAGGCTCAGCAGGCTTTGTATCAGGACACCGTGAAAGCGCTGAGCGATCCTGCAACAACAACACTCATCCTCGTGACTCGTGCAGAAGCCACGGCGTTTCGCGAAGCGGCACGCACAAGCGGAGAATTACTGGGATTGGGAGTCTCCAATCAGCACCTGGTGATCAACGCGATATTTCGAGCGTCCGACATCGACGATAAGTATGCAATGGCGATGCAAAGACGCAGTGACAAGGCGATCGCCGAGATGCCGCAGGTGCTGCAATCGCTGCCGCGCACTTCGATCCCGCTGACGGCTGGAGGAATTCTGGGCGTGGAGACGTTGCGCAGCCTTGGAGAGGTCTCCCATGCGGATTCTCGATGTTCTGCGGCTGAGCCGGAGCTTTGCTCTTCCGGAATCAAGCACAGTGAGTTACCAATGTCGTTATCGGCGATGATCGATGATCTTGCCGCTCCTGGGCACGGTGTGATTCTGGCGATGGGCAAAGGCGGCGTTGGAAAGACTACCGTTGCGGCAGCGGTCGCGGTCGCGCTTGCCGAACGAGGCCTCGAAGTTCATCTGTCGACCACTGACCCCGCTGCGCATATTGCTGCGGCCGTGGCGGGGGAAGCCTATCCGAATCTCACCGTCAGTCGTATTGATCCGGCTGCCGAGACAGCGAAGTATTCTCGGGAAGTCATGACGAACGCAGGTGCCGGACTGGATGCATCAGGCAAAGCGTTGCTGGAAGAAGACCTGCGTTCTCCCTGCACAGAAGAAATTGCCGTCTTCCGCGCGTTTGCGGATGCGGTCGCGGAAGGCACCAACCGGTTCGTGGTGCTCGACACAGCTCCCACGGGACACACCGTTCTGTTGCTGGATTCCGCGCTGGCCTATCATCGCGAGGTGACTCGTCAGACCAGCGGCATGCCGGAAGCGGTGGAACATCTGCTGCCACGACTGAGAGATACACAGTTCACCAGAGTTCTGATCGTGACTCTTCCCGAAGCGACTCCCGTCCATGAAGCTGCTCAGCTGCAGCGAGACCTGCGACGTGCGCAGATTGAACCGTATGCCTGGATCATCAACAACTGCCTGTCTCCACTGCACGTTACGGACCCGCTGCTGGTTGAACGACAGCAGCACGAAGAGAAGTACATTCGCGAAGTGGTCACTGAGCAAGCCTCCCGCACGGCCCTGATCGCCTGGCAGATTGAACCGCCAGTTGGGTCGGAGAAATTGAAGCGTGCGCTGCAGGCAGAGGTTACCATGCGTTAGTTGAAGAGAAATGACTCCACCCAGGCGACTGTTACAGAAAGCAGAATCGATGACTGATCCAGTTCAGGCCCCACCCGGTCGTCTTTTTCCGGATGTTGAAGCATATGTTCTGCAACGGACGAAGGAATTTGACCAGATCTCCGTCGAGCGCAAAGCGGAATTGCAGCAGCTTGCCAATTACGTGGGAGGCTGCATCGCCAAAGGACAGGATGCGAAACTCACGTTTATCTGCACCCACAATTCACGACGAAGCCAACTGAGTCAGATCTGGACTCAGATTGCAGCGACTTATTACGAGGTGAATCATGTGCAGACATTCTCCGGCGGCACGGAAGTCACGGCCTGTAATCCCCGCACGGTTGCGGCATTGAAACGCTGTGGAGTTCGATTCAGCGTCAAAGCAGAATCCAGCTCGAATCCGCACTATGCCGTGGCGTTCTCTGACATGGAACCGCCACTCATCTGTTTTTCCAGGGTCTTCCATCACCCGCCGAATCCAACTGCGAATTATTGTGCGATCATGACGTGTTCTCATGCGGATCAGAATTGCCCGGTCGTCAGTGGCTGCGACCTGCGACTGGCAATCCCGTATGAAGATCCCAAAGTGTCCGACGACACGCCGCAGGAGGCTGCCACTTACGATAGACGCTGTGCACAAATTTCGCGCGAAATGCTGTATTCGATTTCACGAGTCAAAGGCTGAAGTGTCAAGCCTCTCCGGGGCATCTGAAGCGACATGGCAGGAAGCTGGTACTATTCAGCAACTGGCACTATTCCGCGACTGTGTGCCTGCCTGAATCGCCCGCTCATCGGACCAGGAGTCTGTCGGAGAACCTCAATTGGTGCCATTTAGGGAGGGCGAAGCTCCTGCTGAGCCGCGAGAAACGTGGAACTTGTGTGCTCCCTCGACTCGGCAGGAGCCTCGCCCTCCCTGTATTCGGACCGACTCCTAGCCTGGCACGGCCGGGGCCGGAACGAGTTCACTCAGCTTTGTCAGTGACGGGATGATTCGATCGGTGGCGACGTGATACTGAGGGTCCTCGGACAGATTGACCTCGACCAAATCTCCTGCCCGATCCAGCAGGACGCGGCATTCCTGACTGAGATGCGTGAGATGCAGGCGTTTGCCGTTCTGCACGTATTTGTCAGCCAGCGAGTTGATCGCCTCCAGTCCGGACTGGTCATAGACTCGGGTGTAGTAAAAGTCAATAACTACATCCGGCGGATCATTCCGTGGATCGAAGAGGTCTTTAAACGACGTGACTGAAGCGAAGAACAGCGGTCCGTGCAGTTGATAGATTTTGCTGCCTGCCTCGTTGAAGCTCACTTGAGCCGCCACATGCTTTGCGTGTTGCCATGCGAAGACCAATGCCGATGTGATCACACCAATCACGACCGCCGACGCCAGGTCGTGCATGATTACGGTGTAGCCGGCCACAATCACCATGACCAGATAATCCGACGCAGGGACTTTCTTCATCATTCGCAGGGAAGCCCATTCGAACGTGCCGATCACGACCATGAACATGACGCCGACCAGTGCGGCCATTGGGATCATTTCGATCCATGGAGCCAGAAACAGGACAAACATCAACAGGCACACCGCCGCGACGATTCCTGACAGGCGTCCGCGACCTCCGGAATTCACGTTGATCAGCGACTGACCGATCATCGCACATCCGCCCATCCCGCCGAAGAATCCACACAGGATATTGGCCATACCCTGACCGAGACATTCTCGATTTCCAGACCCACGAGTGTCGGTAATTTCATCCACAAGCGTGAGTGTCATCAGCGATTCGATCAGCCCCACGGCTGCCAGTGTTAGCGAATACGGAACGATGATCCACAGTGTGGCAAATGTCAGTGGCGGCAAAGCGAAGTCCAGAAAGAACGGTCGAGGCAACCCGGCACTCAGGCTCACCGCTGCATCAGGAACATCCGGAAACGAAGAAGATTGTTTGCTGTTCACGACGGATGCAGGCGCCGCAGAGTTATCCGTACTGACAGTCGTTGCTGCGGACTTCGCGACGGCCTGTGCTGTCGCATTTGTGAGGAGCATATCGCGCACCGTCAGAACAACATGTTGCTGATTCTGCGCCGCCAGTTTGGGATCGAGTGTTGAATTCAGAAACAATGACACACACGTGACAAACAGGATGGCCACCAATGACGCGGGGACAGCTCGAGTGAACTTCGGCAACAGCCAGATGATTGTCATGGTCACGCCAATCAGAATCAGCATGATCCAGATCGCTGGACCTGTCATGTAAGTCAATTTGCCTGAATTGTTAATTGTCCGAAAACTGCCGAACTGAGCCATGCCGATAACAATTGCCAGGCCGTTCACAAATCCCAGCATCACGGGATGCGGAACCATGCGGATCAGCATTCCCATTCGCCCCAGGCCCACCACGATCTGCACAAGTCCACACAGGATGACTGCCGGAAAGAGGTACTCAATGCCATGGACTGCCACCAGTGTTACGACAATCACTGCCATTGCACCAGTAGCACCGGAAATCATGCCTGGGCGACCACCGAAGATCGCAGTAATTAATCCCAGAAAAAATGCCGAGTACAGGCCGATGATGGGAGAAACACCCGCTACAAAAGCAAATGCGACTGCTTCAGGCACCAGTGCCAAAGCGACAGTAATTCCGGACAGAATGTCGTTCCTGACGTTCTGATCGCGATTCGAGAACAGATTGAGCATGATCTCACTTTTTGAAGGGGGGCAAACGGATCGCCAGAGTTTGGCAATCACCGGAAGATACTTCTGCAACGCGGCAGAGCGGAGCCATCACACGATTTCACGCAGGGCTGACCAGAACACTCAAGGAGGAGTGATGGTACGCAATTTTCGCCCGGGGCTCCTGGGAGACGGATCATTCATGTCGGGAATTTAGGTCCTGGTCTGGTGCCACACAACCTTCGTTTCCTCACAACGAGAAGAATGGCATAAGCAGGAATGCAAATACTGAACAACTGGCGAGCCGGGAGTGGTCTGTGCGGGCGTCTTAGCGGTGGCAATGCGAGTTCCAAAAAGCACGGATGCAGGAAACCGAAACGCAGCCTTTTGCACTTTGCTTATGCTGCGCCGAGCTCACGTCTTTGCACTCAGCGAATGAACGCTATTCATTCTTCCAACAGAGCTCCTCGGCAACCGGATCCAGCCCCGGCCGTGCAGCCGAAGCAGTGGCGCCCCACTGCGATTGGCTGGCCGTTCAGGTCGTCGATGTGAACGTCGCTGATATGAATACGTGGTGCGTTGGCAAGAGGCAGTTCGAGCATCTGATTGAAGTCACAGTCATAAAGATATCCCTGCCAGTCGACGGAGACTGTCGCACGACACATGAGTCCGTCGACTGCATCGCGATTGAATGAACTCACCAGCAGCGTCATGTATTCAACATAACGACCGCTTGTGATCAGGTCGTCCAGAAATCGACTGATCGGCATATTGGTGATCGTATATAACCGGTTAAATTCGATGCCGAAACGTTGCCGCAATTGTTCTCGATAGCTGTGCTCCAGCTTCTGTTGATTTGGAGGCAGTGCCGGCCCCGTTGGATTGTAGACCAGCGACAGCGTCAATGAACTGCCGGCCTTGCCGTAGCCCAGCGTATTCAGCAGTTTGAGTGCTTCGATGGATTTTCGAAAGACACCATTTCCACGCTGAGAGTCGCAGTTCTCTTCGAGATAGCAGGGCAGTGAGGCCACAACTTCGACCTGATGATTGGCCAAAAACTGCGGGAAGTGTGTGTAGCCCGGTGCTGAAAGAATCGTGAGATTGCAGCGATCGATCACATGTCGATTCAGCTTTCGCACTTCCGTCACGAACCACTCGAACTGAGCATTCATCTCCGGTGCGCCGCCGGTAATATCAACGGTCTTCACATCGGATTCGCGAATAAGCCGCAGACATTGTTCGAACGTTTCCCGTGTCATCAGTTCACGCCGATCCGGCCCGGCATCGACGTGACAATGACGGCACGTTTGGTTGCACAGTTTACCAACGTTGACCTGCAGAGTTTCGAGTTTGCGTCGCTGCAGCACCGGAAATCCGTTGCCCGCAAGCACAGTCTGAAACTGCGGCAGCGTCGTGTTTCGACGGTCTTCAAGAATCTCTCGCTGCCGGTCCACATCGGCTAACGAACTGCCCTGACGAAGCAAGGTGAGTAGGGACATTGTCGAATTTCTGCCTCTTCAGAAGTGGCGATCGTTCCGAAATTTGTCTTTTTGATCAGGAAGTGCCTGACGCCCTTCCGCTGTTTGTGTGTGCAAAACTCAAAAGAGCGATGATCAGCAACAAGGTTCATCAGGACCGCAACACGCGTTGCCGGCTTCCGTCGTGGCATTGTATTTCGCGCCTTTGGTCTCGCAGGGATCACGCAGTTTTTGGCGTTTGCAGTCAAACGTCGCCGCGTCATCGAGCGGGATTTGTTCCAGCGGCTCGACTGGTTCAAAGGCGCTTGCATAGGGAGCCTGCTGCAACAATCGAAAGGTCTTGTCACATACCGCCATTCGCTGGCCTCGAATAAAAACATGGCCGTCATCATCTTCCACGCGGCGAAACGGGCCCTTGTAAACCAAAGCCTGATTGCGTTCCAGGCATGGTCCCTGCTTACCCTTCCATGCCACGACGGTCATCGAGCGAAATTCAATTCCCTCAATCGTCTGCCATGGCTCCGATTGACGTTTTGCAATCGAGATGCCATGAAACCCGGCATCCGCAAAGGCTTCGAGGAACAGGTCTTCTCGAAACGCTCCGGAAAGACAACCCGACCACAAGTATCCATCTTTTCGCATATGTTCGGGGACACTCTCGTCGCTCACAATGTCACTAATAACCGCGCGCCCGCCACGTTTCAGCACTCGGAAGATTTCATCGAACAATTGGTGACGGTCCTGCTGTCGGACCAGGTTCAGCACACAGTTGGAGACAACGCAGTCGACCGAATCGCTCTCGATGAGCGGCTGCTCGGTTCGAAGCTGCTCTTCCAGGTGCCGCCCGGCAAGCCATGCGGCTGAACTGTTCACCGGAGACTGATTCAGGAGATTGTTCAGCAGTTCGAGGTCCAGCTTTAAGTCCTGAATCATGCCGTATCGGAATTCCACATTGGAATAACCAATGTTACGCGCGACTTCCTGACGGTATTTTCGTGCCAGAGACAGCATTTCCGGATTGCAGTCGACGCCAATGACTCGACCTTTCGGGCCCACCACCTGAGCCATGATGTAGCACAGTTTGCCGGCACCAGACCCCAGATCAAGTACCGTATCGCCCTGATTGACGTAAATGCTGGGGTCGCCGCAACCATAGTCCTTATCAATCACCTCCTGCGGAATCGCCTGCAGGTACTGGCCCACATACTGAACCGGGCAACACAAAGCCGGCTCCACAGTTTTCGAGGCGGCCGCGTATCGTTGGTAAACTGACGCTTCAGGTGACTCCGTGGCGCTTGCCTGTGGGGCGCTTGCCTGTGGGGCGGCTGAATCGATGCGAGTCGAGACGGGATCCTGCACTTTTGACTTCCTTGTAGAATCGTCGGACAATCCATGAAAAAACAGGCCGTGTGGACCGAGGCTGCCTTCATGTGAATTCACTCTAACGTGTTTCGTCGAGTTTCTCTGTAATCAAGATCACATTCCGGTTTGAACGCAGATCGGATCAGACAAGTATTTCCTCCACCACGCGACCATGAACATCTGTCAGGCGGTAGTCTCGCCCCTGAAATCGATAGGTCAGGCGGTGATGGTCGATGCCCAGCAAATGCAGCATGGTGGCGTGCAAATCATGGACCTGTACGGGATTACTCGTAATGTTGTACGAAAAATCGTCAGTCGTGCCCCATGTGATTCCCGGTTTGATTCCCCCCCCTGCCAGCCAGATCGTAAAGCAACGGGGGTGATGATCCCGACCATAGTTCGAGCTTGAAAGAGTACCCTGACAGTAAGCGGTTCTCCCGAATTCTCCGCCCCAGACAACCAGGGTTTCATCCAGCAGTCCACGCTGCTTTAAGTCCTTAATGAGTGCAGCGGATGGCTGATCCGTATCGTAACACTGCCCGCGAATCTGTTCGGGTAGTTTTCCGTGCTGGTCCCAGCCACGATGAAAGATTTGTGTGAATCGAACTCCCCGCTCGGCCATCCGCCGGGCCATCAAACAGCAATTGGCAAAGGTACCTGGCACGGTGACGTCAGGACCATACAGATCCAAGATGTATTGCGGTTCATCGTTGATGTTCGCCAAATCGGGAACACTGGTTTGCATTCGAAACGCCATTTCATACTGCGCGATCCTGGCTTCCGTTTCTGGATCACCAACCGATTGTCCGGTGACATGATTCAGCCGCGAAAGTGAATCCAACATCTCGCGTCGGACTATGGAATCGACGCCCTTGGGATTGGACAGATACAGCACCGGATCGCCGGCGCTGCGAAGCGCGACGCCTTGAAACTTGCTGGGCAAAAATCCGCTGCCCCACAGTCGGTTGTAAAGTGCCTGCGCTTCTTTGCGTCCCGTCCACGAAGCCGTCATCACCAGAAAGGCCGGCAGGTTTTCGTTTTCCGTTCCCAGTCCATAACTCAGCCACGAGCCCAAACTGGCTTTGCCCGGCAATTGGTTACCGGTACAGATATAGGTAATTGCCGGATCGTGATTGATGGCTTC
>JAGQQS010000119.1 GCA_020426105.1 Planctomycetaceae bacterium | reverse complement strand
ACTCATGTCGCCGATTTCATCCAGAAACAATGTGCCGCCGTCGGCCAGCTCAAACTTGCCCTGACGCATTTCACGCGCGTCCGTAAACGCCCCACGCTCATGACCAAACAGTTCACTTTCCAGCAGCGATTCTGTTAATGCGGCGCAGTTCACAGCCACAAACGGACAGTTTGCCCGATTCCCTTCATAATGCAGCGATTGCGCCACGACTTCTTTTCCAGTCCCGCTTTCTCCCAGCACAAGTACCGGCAGATCCGTTGAGGCAAGTCGCCGAACCGTGTCCCGCAACGCAGAAACTGCCATGCTCTCGCCGACAATCGACACTCCTTTCGTCACTTGCTCCGCCAGCTGACTGTGGCTCCGATGCAACAGGTTGCGTTCCTGCAGGTTTCGAAGGGCGACAGCCGCCTGAGTTCCCAACTGAGACAGACAATCAATGTCATCCTGAGTGAACGGGCGATGCTCATTCTGATTAATGCCCTCAAACGCTCCCACGATATTGTTTTGAGCGTCACGCAGTGGAACACAGATCAGATTCCGCGTGCGGTATCCATACTTAAGATCCACTTCCTGATTGAAACGCGGATCTTCATACGCATTATCGACACTGATCGATTTCCCGGTTCGCAATGTTTCGCCGACAATCCCCTCACCGGCCGGAAGCCGCAGGGATGCATTCTTCACACCCAGCGCCGGGCGTGCCTCCACTTCGTTGCGTTCCCGATCCCACAGAAATATGCTGCTGCGATCACAATTCAACAGCCGCGTTGCTTCCTGGGCAATCAATTCCAGCAGTGGTGCGGCATCCTCCGCCATCGATAGTTTTGACGCAATCGAAAGCGTCGATCGAAGACGCTCGACCTGCTTCCGGTTTCGCAGGTCATGATCCACCAGAGTCAGCGCCAGCGACAAAGAACGTGCCATCATCAGGCCCGACTCGGCCAGATCTTCATCCGCGTGACGCCCGGCTGTGACGAGCAAATGAGCATAAGGACAGTTTGCCGTAAGCGGAAATGCCGCAAAAATACGGCCCTGATCCGCCCGATTCACACCCGCCGCGTCCCGATCCAGCACGTCATCCCACAACGAAACAGGTCGCGCTGACAACGCCTGCTGCCCGTGCTCTGCGATGATTTCCCACCCTGGGCCAGGAACCCGCTGCGCCAAGCCAATCCACTGGACGGATAATTCAGCCGCAATCTCTGATAACGCGGTTCGCAAAAATCCCTCAAGACTCTGAACCTGCAACGCGTCCGACAGCAACTTACCGCTCAATTGCATCAAGGTCCCGCTCGCTGAACCTGGCGATAACAGCGAAACCTGTGACAAACTCTTCCATTCAATTGCAGCCAAACTCATGATCCTTCATGAAATCTCAATGTGTCCAACCTGCTGACTGTACTCAATTTTACATCCGACTTCTGGCCAACGATCTATCTGATTTCAGAACCACGCTCACAATAGCCATCGATCTGACAATATCTGCCCCAACAGCGCCATCGGGGTGATGGCAGATAAGATTAGCGGCGGATTTAATCGCGTCAATCGGGTTTTGCGTTATTTCGGAGGGCTACAGCAAGCTGCATCATAGCGCCAAGCCGCTGAAGAACGCGGGGCAGCTCCATTCAACGCTTCATGCCCTAACGTTCTGAGAACAAGCTGTTTCTCATCGGCTGGTTCAAACACCGGAGCGATGACACGGCAACAGGTAGCTCACGTGGATGCTCACCTCACGTAAATAGGGTTCGAGAGGATCCAGATCATTGGCGTTCCAGCCACATCCAGCCACGCTTCACAGCGATAGACGCCGGATTTGGTAACATTGCAGCTCAGTGCCTCCCCGTCAGATTCCGAGTCAACCTCTCCATTGCGAATCAGTCGCCAATGGACAGAAAGCGGTGCACTTGCTTTCAGGCAAAGTTCGGCCGCGAGTGTCACTTGTTCACCCATTTCGCAGCGAATCGCCTGCGAATCTGCATAAAAATCAAATCCTGTCGAATCGGCAATCCAGTCGAACGCCACAAAGGCTCGTCCCGCTGTCAGACATTCACGAACAGACTCTTCTGTCAGATCTTTCAGCAACAGATGCGTGCCTACATGTCGCAGACTGTTTTCATAGCGATCAAGAAACAAGCTGAAGATAACATCTCCTGGCTGCTTATTTTTCTTCAGGTTCTCGATGTCCGGCAGTGCATTCAAATCCAGTTCAATCCCTTTTTCACCTAACGCATCTTCAAGTTTTCCCCGGCTGCCTTCCGTCCAGCGAATTACAAAACCGACGTTCTGGTGTGCATCATTTGCAGAGATGCCCGTGTGCGGCGCGATCTGCGTAAGTTCGTCCCAGCGTTTCAGGTAATCTGCCGGATAGTTTTGCAAAGCCGCAAAGCTTTCCTGAGGATACTCCTGAATCAGGCCCGCCAGTTGCAGCATTTTGAACGGATTTTTCAGGGCCGACACCATCTGCGTTTCATCTTTGAAGTCCGCATGTGTGTTGTATATTTCGACACCGGTGACGCCGCGGATCTGCCACTCCATTCGCTCTTCCAGATGAGAGACAAAGAGCTGGCCTTCTCGACCACTTACCAGATCCGACAACTCCTGAGGCGATGTCGTCGTGACACCGCGCAAGCTCATTCGGGGATATACCAAAAACCCCTGCATTTCTGCACCAGGAATCATCAGCACTCCGTCTTTTACCCCCTGATTGCCGTCCACAAAAAAATCGTAGTGCTCCGCGGGATGCTCGGTAAACATCAGCACGCTCGTCCCGACGGCCCGCGCCGCCTCCACAATTTCATCCACCGTGCCCACACTGTCGTGTGACCAGTGAGAATGCACATGCAGATTCGCGCGATGTTCCCGGAATGGCCCGATCCGAGGAAGCTCTTTCCGTTGGGCGCGATAGGTCGCCACAGACTTTTGTACCGCTTCCAGATGTTCCCGCTTTAAATTTTCAATTGCATCTGCAACGACGAACGGAGTAAACGGCAGTGTTGCGAATGCCAGTAGCCAACACACAATCAAAAGCCTTCTCATCGGATCCCCCGGCTCGTTAGTTGTATTCAAAACGCATCCCAGGCTAAAGAAACGCCCTGAGACCGCTGCTCGACAGCACGATAAGCATCCATACGACCAGCCGCATGCATCGTCGGAGCGACGCTTGTCCGCTTTTCGCAAGCCATCGACCACCATAGCATACGCGGCAGAAAGCCGACGCCCGGGTGGTCGAGCTTTCATTTTTTGAGTCTGGAGTGAATTTAATGGTGGGTATTCTGGGAATCATGCTGTCACTGCTGCTCTTGATGTACCTCGCCTATCGTGACGTGAGTGTGCTGGTGCTTGCCCCCGTCTGCGCATTACTCGCAGTGGCACTGGATGGAAATCTGCCGCTCCTGGCGACATACACGCAAATCTTTATGGGGAGTGTCGGACAGTTTATTCGGGATTATTTTCCTTTGTTTCTGCTGGGAGCCATCTTCGGGAAACTCATGGAAGACTCGGGCGCGGCAGCAAAAATTGCTGAGGTTGTCGTCCGGTGCGTGGGCGTCAAACGCGCAATTCTCGCCATTGTGCTCAGCTGTGCAATTCTGACCTACGGAGGTGTTTCGCTGTTTGTCGTGGTGTTTGCTGTTTTCCCGCTGGCACGTTCACTTTTTCAACAGGCTGATGTTCCCATGAGACTCATTCCCGCCTCGATCGCACTTGGTTCATTCACGTTTACGATGACCGCACTTCCGGGGACAGTGCAGATTCAAAACCAGATTCCCATGCCATTCTTTCGCACCAATTCGTTTGCGGCGCCCGGATTGGGATGTATCGGCGGTTTAATCATGTTCTGCCTCGGACTGTTGTGGTTGAATTCGCGAGCGGTCCGCGCAAGAAAACTTAACGAAGGGTTTGGCGTCGTTGTTCCCGAAATAACATCGGTGCCGGGCTCAACTGCATCTGACGGTGACGCATTGCTCCCAACCGCATGGATCGCCTTCGCGCCCATTGTGACCGTCGTTGTGCTGAATTTCATGTTTTCACAAGTGGTGATACCAACCTGGAATGCCGACTATCTGGCGGATGAGCAATTTGGAAGAACCAGCCTGAATAAACTGGTCGGCATCTGGTCGACTATCTTATCGATGCTCTCGGCGCTGTTGCTCATCGTCGCCCTGCATTTTCGATCGATCGAAAAACTAAAAACCTCACTCGCCGCCGGTGCCAGATCCTCATTGATCCCGATTTTCAACACCGCGTCTGAATACGGGTACGGAAACACGATCAAAAGTCTGGCGGGATTTACCATTGTCCAGAAGTTTGTGACGGGAATTGCACCGGGGAATCCGCTGATTTCTGAAGCCATCGCTGTGAACTCACTGGCCGCCATGACCGGCTCCGCTTCCGGGGGCCTGAGCATTGCACTCAAAGCGCTTGGCGATACTTACTACCAGAGAGGTCTCGATGCGGGGATCAATCCGGAATTACTGCATCGGGTGGCATCCATGTCCTGTGGCGGTTTGGACAGCCTCCCGCACAACGGTGCTGTGATCACGCTGCTGCTGATATGCGGAGTGACCCATCGTCAAAGCTATAGAGACGTTGCCATGGTTTCCGTCGTCGTTCCCCTCGTAGCCACGATCGTCGTAATTCTGCTGGGGACCATATTTGGTTCGTTTTAGCGGGTGCCGTCGCCGGTCTGCCCCAAAAAGGACCAAACGCTTCATTAACAAAATCGACGACAGGCACTTTACAGTCGAATGGGCATCTCGCGTACCGTGCGGATGATCGGGACGAACTCCATTTGATCGACGACATCCCGCTGCATGTCGATGCCCGGTGCCACTTCGATCAGTTCAAGGCCTTCCGGCTGCAGTCGGAACACCGCACGTTCTGTGACGAACAGAACATCCCGGCCACTATCGCGAGCAATTGAACCGCTGAATGATACCTGTTCTACCTGCTTTACAAATTTTGAAATGCGTCCCTCGCGGACAATTCGCAGCTTGCCGTCCACGTACAGGACTTCCAGGCCATCGGTCGTCAGTGTCCCACAAAACACAAGCCGCCGGGCATTCTGCGAGATATTAACAAATCCACCAACTCCGGCGAACCGCGTCCCAAAACGCGATACGTTCACATTCCCGAATTGATCGACCTGTGCCGCGCCGAGTGCAGCGAAGTCCAGGCCACCGCCGTCATAAAAATCAAACTGAGACGGCTGATCGATAATCGCCTCCGGAAATTGAGACGCACCGAAACTAAGTCCGCCCGCCGGTACGCCACCAATCGGTCCACTTTCAACTGTCAGCGTGATATCTGAGAGGAGTGCCCGTTCAGCGGCAACAATGGCGATTCCTTCCGGCAGGCCGATCCCCAGATTCGCGATTGCGCCAGGCTGCAATTCATCGCAGGCACGCCGCGCAATAATTTGTCGCAGGTTCAATTCTCTGTGGACCATCCTGTCTGCAGGCACATCATGATCAATCGGCATACCGTGAGTCGTCTCAGCCGCCGAACAGAATTCCGGATCAAAGGGCTGAGCAAACGTCTGCCAGTGTTCGTGCTCTTCAGAAACAACCACATGCGTCACCAGCCGCCCGGGGACTCGCACGCGCTGTGGCGGTGCCGGGCTGTCCAGAAGTTTTTTGACCTGAGCAATCACGATTCCCCCATGATTATGGGCGGCCTGCGCGATGGGAAGTACGTCTCCTACAAGCGCCTCCTCCTCCATCAGCAGATTACCAAAGGGGTCCGCTGCAGTGGCGCGAATCAATCCCACATGAATCGGAAACGCATGATACAGCAGCCACGTTTTATCGCGGAGCGTGACGCGTTCAACAAGCGCCTCAGTCGTCCTGGCGTTGAGTCTGCCGCCCCCGTGGATCGGATCAATAAATGTACCGAGGCCCACATGAGTCAGGCAGCCCGGGCGTCCGGCAGCGATATCACGAAAGAGATGGCACACAACACCCTGCGGAAAATTATAGGCTTCAATATCGCCAGCCAGCGCCAGTTGACCCAGACGGGGACAAAGTCCCCAATGCCCGCCGATCACGCGTCGCAACAAGCCCGCATGAGCAAGGTGATTCAGGCCCCGATGCTGGCCGTCTCCCTGGCCAGCCGCGTACACAAGAGTCAGACCATGCGGGCCATGCCCCCCAAGAAATCGACGCTCCAGTGCGATGGTCAGCGATTCCGGATGTCCGGCTCCGACGAACCCGGCACACGCCAATGTCACGCCATCCCGAATGTCCTGCACAGCTTCTTCTGCGGAACACAGCTTTTGTTCAAGTGGAGTACGCAGCATATGTTCGCGCATGTCAGCAGTCATGGGATCGATGGACCGACATCTTATTTTTCACGTGCCAAGGCGGCCTTCAGGACGTCCGTCTGGTCGGCATAGTCGGGGACGTTCGTAGGCACGTAATCGCGCGTCAACCAGCGAACCAGAAGATCGAGATCTTTGTCGGACAGCTTCTGCGGAGAATATACGACCATCTCATTCTTCGCGCCGTAGTGCCGCGCCGCATCGGGATGACGAATGAAATCCTTCAGCCATGCGGTGGATGCATACTTTGCCATCGTCGGATAACTTCCGGCACCGGTGTCGTCCGGCTGAGCTGGAAACGGCTGCCCGATTGTTTCGTGACAACCGGCGCACGACGTGCCATTGAGCGCTCCCGCCCACGAACCGTTGAGCGCCAGGTCGCGACCTTTTTCGACGAGTACCGGGTCGTACGTGGTGCCCGCATGTGCAGCTTCTGACGCGAGAAATTCAATGAGCGCCTTCACGTTGTCGGCGTTTTCCGGCGACTTCAAAGATTCCTCATTACCGCCAGTCCAGTCGGCCATCTCCGAACTGTCCGGGTCAATATAATCAACCGTCTCTCCGGCCGCCGATTTCGCCTGAGCCTCGCGGAACCACGCAGAATTCTTCATCCATGCAAAATGACCGGAATAGTCCGTCACCACGGCAGACATCCATTCCCGCGAACCAAATTTTCCCAGGTCCGCGGCGGTGGGCGCCGCAACAACAGAGGCAGCGTCTTTGTCCTTGCCGGCTTCTGTTACCAGCACTCCGCGGCCGTTGTGCCCGTTATAACGGTGGCAGCTGAAGCAATGTTGCGCAAACAATCGCGGCCCCTGAGTATACGGATCGTTGCGGAGCAGTGAGACGGCGCCTTCAACCGGAATCATATCCGGGCCTGACGCCAGTTCGATCGCACGCTCACCGTCTCGATGTGCTTCCGTCAATGCGGCCTGATGTCCCGCATCATGGGCATCCTCGTAAAATGCCATCGCCGTCAGAACCACGATACCGGCCCCCAACGACCAGATGAACAATTTATTCAACGTGTGACCAGTGTTACCCAGGACTTTGGCAGTGATCGGCATCACCGTAATGATTCCCATGATGATGCCCGGAACCACGATGGCACCAAAGGTCAGCCCCAGCGATTCGACGGCGTGGAAACGCAGGAACCGGAACAGAAACAGAAAGTACCATTCCGGACGTGCTGCGCTGAAATTGACAGCCGGGTCTGCCGGAGCACTCATTTCTGCTCCGCGAAAAACAGCCAGCAACAGCACAACAGCCAACACCGCCAGGCAGGCGACTGAGTCTTTCAGTACCTGATCCGGCCAAAATGTTGTGTCAGGTGCATGCTTCGGGTCGTGCACGGTGAGCCCGTGACGGCGGAATACGTAGATGTGCAGCGCGAGAAATCCAACAAGCAACGCCGGCAGAATCCCGGCGTGCATCGCAAAGAAGCGAGTCAGCGTGAGATGGCCATAGGCAGAACCACCCTGGGCCAGCACCTGAACGTCGCGCCCCACAACGGGCGTCGCGCTCATGATGTTCGTCGTCACTTGAGTTGCATAATATCCCTTCTGATCCCATGGCAATAGATACCCCGTGAGTGACAGACCCAGCACGATCTGCATCAGCACAATCCCCAGCCAGAAATTCATCTCACGCGGAGCCTTGTAGGCGCCATCGATGATGACCTGAACCAGATGTATGGCCATCAGCACAACCATGGCCTGTGCTGCGTAGTGATGCAGACCGCGAATGATGTGTCCCAGATACATTTCATGCTGAATGTAGTAGACACTTTCCCATGCCGTGCGGGTGCTTGGACTGTAGGCTGACCAGAGCATGAATCCCGTGATGACCTGCAGCGCAAACGTGAACACCAATGTGCTGCCCCAGACATATCGCCAGCGAGCGCCGCCCGGAACCCGTTCGTACAGGGCTTCATGCATGATTGCTTTGAAGCCCGTTCGGGTTTCCAGCCAATTGATCAGATTATTCATGGTCCGCTTACTTTCAAAGTCCGCTTACTTTCAAATCGCAATCTTTTCCGGTTTTCCACCCTGGAAATTCTGATACTTCACCCAGATTTCAAGACCATTGGGGTCTTCCTGACCGTTGGTGCGCATCGAAACCTCCAACACGTCCATGTCCCTCGGCGGGATCTCGTTGGTTTTTTTCCCATCCAGATCAAACGCACTGGTGTGACATGGGCAGAAGAAATGATTTTCTGCACGCACAAAGTCGACAGAACAGCCAAGATGAGGGCAGACCGTATTAAATGCAAGCACCGGTCCGTCGCCAACTTTTCGCAGCCAGATACTTCCCACGGGAACATCCGGAAACTTATTCCATGC
>JAGQQS010000118.1:737-21622 GCA_020426105.1 Planctomycetaceae bacterium | reverse complement strand
CGTACCGACATCTGCAGGCCCTGGGCGGAGAATGGAATTCGTTCGTAGGGCACTTCGCTGGACTCAACTTCCAGCAGCTTTCCCAGCTCGCGAAAACAGGGGCCGGGATTGTCGTGATCGTAGACGGGAAGTTCGGCGATTTTGCGTTCGCTGCGAAAAATGGCCAGCTCCCCGGCTGCTCGACAAAATTCACAGTAGACGGTCTGGGGGTGAACACCACGCGAGATGGGCAACCATCCGAGACCACCAAGCGACGAGTTGATGGCATGCAGGTGCAGGATACGTTCCAGATCTTCGCGATGCCCGCTGCCGAAGGCAACGCCGCGATCATTCATCTGCCGGGCCAGTTGATCGGCGAGTGCCCCCAGTCGATTGGTGACATTCCTTACAAAAGAAGTCAGAGGTTCCCAGGCATCGACCGCCAGAAGCGGTGGAATGTAATCGGTATCGATCTGAGGCGGCGCTTCCGCGGTAGACCCCAGCCGCAATTGCATAATCGGAACAGCGTCGAAGCCTTTAATGGCATCACTGCCGATCAGGATCTGTGGATTAAGTTTGCGAAACTGCAGCGTCTGAGGATTTCCGGCACGGTTTTCATCTTCAACGTCTTCATCATGCAGGACGTAACGGGCAGGAGGCGATGTTTGTAAGGGACCGATATTCGAAGAACCGCGACGAAGCTCGGAAATTCCTGCGTACACGCGTACACGTGACTCACTGTTGGTGAAAGCGGTCCTGGGGATTGTAACGGCCGCAATATGGCAGTCCTCGGGATACCGGATTTGTGAACCGTCTGGCAACCGCAGATGGCATTCCCGCAGAGAAATCCTCCAGTTTGACAGAGCGTCCTGTTCGTAACTGAGGCGTATGAGTCCGTAATGGTTTGGCGTGGCCCAGGACTCGGACAAACGCAGCGACTCCTGCGAATGCAATTCCAGTCGCTGAAAGTGATGAGGTCTCAGAAAAAGTCCGTCGCCCCAATAAACAGAATGCGATGTCATAGTGAATCCGACTCCGGAATCAAGCGTCGACGACAAGGTGATATGCTGAAAAACACGCGTTTTTGCTGGAAATAGTGGTTGACGATTGCAGTACCGTGGACATCACGGGTATCTTTAGGGGGCTGCAAGTTACCGTCCGACACCAGTCTGATGGCGGACCCCGGAGTCAGGTTCAAGTAAACAGCACAGCTTGACCGGATTCAAGCTCATGCGTTGTTGAATTCTGAACCGCAGCAGATTAGTTCATTTGCATCTCGGGGGGATGATACGCACATCGCAGTATTTTCAAAAGTCAGCAGGGCTCCCGAGGATGGCTGGCAATGTTAATTATCAGGCAGCGGCACTCTAAACGCGGCTGCATTTAATTTGAGTTCTGAAAAAACTGAAAATCCAACAATGAAGCTCGGATCAAACATTCCGTCGTCCGGTTCGTCAAAGCCGGGTTCGCTCAATTCGGCAGAAACGAGTGGCGAATCGGTTACTGGAGTGTCCCCGGAGAACACAGTGTTAAATGACATTGTGCGGGCATCCGGACTTGGATCGCAGCGTGAATTAGATCAGGGATTAATTCGTGCCGAGTTTCTGAAGGTCGCGAAGGCGTATCAGCATTCTGAGTTTTCGGTGGATCCGGTGTTGACTTCGCTTGTTCAGGTGGCGCTGGGAGAATTGAAAGGGGTGGATGAGGCCACCGCAGTGCAGCTTAAGTTGTTTGTTGCGAATTCGATTTGTGAAAATAAAGAAACATACACGCGGGTGCGTCGATTCTGGGACTCGCTTGTCAAGGCGGTGCAGGAGTCGGCGTAGCGATCGCGGTACGGGTACGGGTGTGGTTATGGTGTAGCTATCAAAGGGCCTGTTCAACATGGGACGACGGTCAACTCAGGAGTTGATGAATAGTTGCCAGGGACTGGTGCGTTCCATTGCCTGGAAAATTCATCAGAAAGTTCCACGCAACGTCGAACTGGACGATCTGATCGGCTATGGCCAGATCGGTCTGGCTGAAGCGGCGCGTGATTTTGATCAGGATCGCGAAACTCAATTCACGACGTATGCCTACCATCGCGTGCGGGGCGCAATTCTCGATGGCTTATCGACGATGTCGTGGTTCAAACACGCCGATTACCATCGCGGACGATACGAGTATGCTGCGAACGAGGTGCTGACCGCCGAAGCGGAGAATAGTGAAGCAGGCGAGACAGAAATTGAATGGTTTACACGCACGACGCGATCGCTGTGCGGCGCGTACGTGATGTCCCTGGTATCTGATGCGTCGAGTGATCCTGCAGCCGACGGAAGCACGGATGGAGTTCAGCCCTCCGCGGGCATCGATCGTTCCGAAACACAGGCGGTCGTCCGGTCCCTGCTGGCGGATCTGCCGGATCAGGAACAATCGTTGATGCGGCGCGTCTACTTCGATGGCTGGTCCATCAAGCAGGCGGGCGAAGAAATCGGGATCAGTAAAGCCTGGGCAAGTCGGCTTCACGCCCGAGGTCTTGAACGGCTGGCGCTCAGATTGGGACGAGTTGATTGAATTTCGAGTGACGTGCCAGTATGGTCTGTTCCACAATTTTCGCCTGCATTCGGGCATGTGTTCATTTTGGTATTCTGGTCTGAGTAAACACTTATGGCACTGGACTTAGACGTTTCCGCACTTCTGCAACCGTTTGATGGTGAATTCCGGGGTGGCACCAACCTGCGCGACAGCGACGATTCGTCCAATGCGTACCGTCGGTTGCGCGATCTCCGGAAGCAGGCCCGCGATGAAGAACTGCAGGCGGACACGATGTCACCACCGCCAGGTGAACCTGGTCCGTCCGTCCGGGCCATCTGGAATGATGTCTGGCAGAATGGTCTTGACTATCTGTGTACGGTCGCCAAGGACCTCGAGATTGTCGGTTACATGATCGAAGCGTCGATCCGCATCGACGGTTACGGCGGACTGGCACAGGCGCTGAAGCTGACACGGGAGTTAATCGATACATTTTGGGGTGAATTATTACCGACCCCGGATGAAGACGGGATTGAAGCCACAATCCTGCCGCTCGCCCGTCTGAACAATGATATCATCACTTATGCTCTGATCCGCGTGCCACTGGCCGATTCGCGGAGTGTTGGCACGTTTGTATATTGGCAGTTTGAGCAGGCGCGACGTCTCGAATCGATGGCACCGGAAGACAGTGCCAGCAGTATCGCGCGGGGGGCGCTGACGCTGCAGACGATTCGCAGCGCCATCGCTGATACCTCGGACCAGTTTCTGCGGAATATCGTTGCTGACATCAAAAAAGCTACGGAGGAACTGGAACTGTTAAGTGCCTCACTCTGCGACAAAGTTGGCGAAGAACTGGCCCCTGGCTTTTCAAAATTTCAGGCAGGGCTCAGGCTGGCTGAGGAAACACTTCAGGAACTCGCCGGGGAGCGATTGAACGAGCCAGTCGCTGACCTTGAAACGGACGGTGGTAGTTCGGGAGAAGATCACTCATCCGGGACCGGACGGGGCAGTGGTTCGGGACCGATCGCCTCGCGAACTCAGGCACTGGAAACTCTGGAGCGAGTGGCACAGTGGTTTGAACTTCATGAACCGCAAAGCATCCTGCCGCTGGAGATACGCAAGGCAATCCGCCGCGCGAAAATGTCGCCGCAGGAATTGTATGCAGAATTGATTGAAAACGAGGAGGTTCGCCGTGGACTTTACAAGGATGTGGGCATCGTCGTTTCCGAATAGTTGCGCGTGAATGAGTAAGTGACGCAGATCCGTTCCGGAGAGAGCGTCAGTTTTAAATTGTCAATCAGAAAGGGTCAGGTCATGTCTATCCAACATAAGCTGGATCGCGTGCGTAAGCCACGGGTTCACATTACGTACGATGTCGAAACCAACGGTGCTTCGCTGAAGAAAGAGTTGCCGTTTGTAATGGGAGTGGTCGGTGATTTCTCCGGGAACCCAACGACTCCGCCAAAACCATTGACGCAGCGAAAATTCGTGGCCATTGATCGGGATAACTTTAATGAAGTGATGAAAAGCATTAAGCCCGAACTGAATATTCGCGTGCGCGACGTGCTGCAGGGCGGTGACAAGGAAATGGCCGTCAAGCTGGGTTTTTCGTCGATGGACGATTTCGATCCGGAAAAAATCGTTGATCAGGTTCCTGCATTGAAAGCACTGCTTGAGACACGCAATAAACTTCGGGATCTGTTGTGTACCATCGATCAGTCAGATCCGGATCTGGAAAGTAAGCTTGAGCAAATCCTCAGCGATACCGCTCGCGTCCAGCAGGCTGCGGGAGAACTCGGTGTCGAAGAACCTGCAGCAAATGAAGGGGGTGAAGCATGAGTGCTGAACAAGAACGCGAATCAAGTGCCGAAACGACAGAACAGGCCACAAGCCTGCTCGATTCGATCACGAATATGATGCCACGTGCCGTGGAACGTGACGAAGCGCAGGACATGGTCAAAAATCTGATCGGCGCTGCGATGAAGGGCACGGTCGTGTGGGACCGCAGTCTCAATAAGACCATCAACAAGGCGATCAGTCAGATCGACGAGAGCATGTCCCGTCAGCTGGCGGAGGTTATGCACAATCCCGTCTTTCAGAAACTGGAAGGGTCCTGGCGTGGCCTGCATCATCTGGTGATGAACTCGGAGACCAGTAAGACGCTGAAACTCCGGATGATGAATGTGACCAAAAAGGAATTGTACAAGGACCTGGACAAAGCGGTTGAATTTGACCAGAGCGAGCTGTTTAAAAAGATCTATGAAGAAGAATTCGGGATGCCGGGTGGTGAGCCCTACGGTGCGCTGATCGGAGACTATGAGTTTACCAATCACCCGGAAGACATCGACATGCTGCAGAAGATTTCGGGCGTCGCGGCTGCCGCGCACTGCCCGTTTATCTCTGCGGCGGATCCGGGACTGTTCGGAATGGAGAGCTGGACGGAACTGTCAAAGCCAAGGGATCTCGAAAAACTCTTCATGGGGACGCGGTATACCAAGTGGAATTCGTTCCGCGATTCAGAAGATTCGCGTTACGTCACGCTGGTGATGCCGCGTGTGCTCGCCCGCCTGCCTTACGGGGCCAGTACAAAATCCGTCGAAGCATTTGGGTATGAAGAATTTCCCCTCGACAAAAAAGGGGAAGCCAAACCCGCTTCGCATAATGATTACTGCTGGATGAACGCAGCTTACGCGATGGGTACCAATATGACCCGGGCCGCTGCTGAGACCAACTGGTGCACTGCGATCCGCGGACGCGAAAATGGCGGCACGGTAGAGAATCTGCCGGTCCACAATTTCATGAGCACTGACGGAGAACTGGTTTCGAAGTGTCCAACTGAAATCGCCGTAACCGACCGTCGCGAAAAAGAACTTAGTGACCAGGGATTTCTGCCGCTGTGCCACTATAAGAATACGGACTATTCGGTGTTCTTCGGCGCTCAGACAACACAGCGCCCCAAGAAGTACTCGGGGAAAACAGGTCCTGACGCAACAGCCAACGCTGCGATCTCAGCCAGGTTGCCGTATATCATGGCAGCCAGCCGCATTGCGCACTATCTGAAGTGCATTGCGCGGGACAAGATCGGAGCGTTCACCACACGTGAAAGTATGGAAGACTGGTTGAAAAACTGGATTGCCGATTACGTGATGGCAGATGACACGGCGAGTCAGGAAATGAAGGCACGTTACCCTCTCGCAGAAGCCCAGATTACAGTGGAAGAGATTCCCGGAGCTCCGGGATCATATAACGCGGTGGCCCTGTTGCGTCCGCATTTGCAGCTGGAAACTTTGACGACATCCCTCCGAATGGTGGCGAAATTACCACAGAAGGCCTGATGAAATTCGGATGCTGAGCGTTCCTCGTCGAGTCGCCCGCTGCGAGCAGTGAACGTCGCGCAGCGTAATACCCGCACGGGATCGCGAAAGAAACGCGACACAGCCCTGCTTCATTGTGAAGCCGGGCTGTTCGTTCGTTGAAGAGATCGTTTTCCAAGGATTGTCGACGTGGAGCGTGGCTCATTGCAGACTCAACCGAACAGTCTTCCGGTTTCGGAAGCAGTTCTGGAATCGGGATCCGCGGATTCCGGATCTGAGTCCGGACTTCTGCAGTGGCTGATTGCGGGTGGCGTGACGGACAACACGCGTTCAGGCGCCGGTCCGGCATCACAGGTCAATGCAGCCAGAGGCAATGGATGGCTCAGGAGTCTGCATACGGGGTCGCCGCTGGAATTGATGCGGTTGTGGCTGAATCTGAAACCCGGCGACAATGTGGACATCCAGCGTATTAAACGTTGTCTCGCGCGGGATATTGCCCGCATCGATCAAATGCTCTCGGCTCAGCTGAACGAAATTCTCCACGCTCCTGCGTTTCAGGAACTGGAATCGGGCTGGCGGGGACTTTACTATCTTTGGCAGACACGTCGCAAAGAACTGTCAACCGGTCAACTGGATGATGAAGAAGCGCAGATCCTGATCCGGGTACTAAGTGTATCCAAGCGGGAGTTGAAGAAGAATTTTGAAGCGGCGGGTGAATTCGATCAGAACGAATTATTCCGCAAAGTTTATGAAGAAGAATTTGGCGTGGCCGGAGGTGAACCGTACGGCGCACTGATTGCGAACTACGAATTCACCAATCATCCTGAAGATATCGATCTCCTGACCCAACTGAGCGAAGTTGGAGCCGCTGCATTCGCGCCGGTGATTACTGGTGCTTCGCCGTCGCTGCTGGGACTGGACGATTTTTCTGTGCTGGAACAGACACTCGACCTGCACCGAGTCATGCAGCAACCGCGTCATTTGAAATGGCGATCGCTCCGGGGACGTGTAGACAGTCAGTTCCTCGGCATGACGCTGCCCAGAATTCTAATGCGGGCTCCGTATCACGATTCTTCCGGTGTTTCTCCCGGGTTCCGGTTCACCGAAGAGGTCGGTGATGGGACTCGGAAAAACTTTCTGTGGGGGAGTGCCGCATGGGCCATGGGGGCAGTGCTGATTCGGGCGTTCGCCACATCAGGCTGGTTTGCAGACATTCGAGGTTCGGAACGTGGCAAGGAATCCGGGGGAATGGTTGCCGGACCTGCGGTCTATGAATTTCAAACCGATTCGCGTGGTGTCAGTTCGCGCAGCACCGTGGAAGTTGCAATTTCAGATTCCCTTGAGGCAGATTTGTGCAGCCTTGGATTTGTGCCGCTGTCCCACTGCAAGGACACCGATTATTCGGTGTTCTATTCGAATCAATCGGTTCATGCACCGCAGGTGTTTTCCGATTCGGTAGCAAGTGCCAATGCAAAGATTTCCGCGATGCTGCAGTACGTAATGTGCTGCTCGCGAATTGCTCATTACATCAAGATCAAGGTGCGTGAAAAACTGGGTGCGGCGGTGCGGCCGGAAAAAGTTTGTGACGACATCAAAGCCTGGCTGGTGGATTATGTGACTTCGGACGAGCGTGCCAGCCCCGAAATGAAAGCGCGGTATCCGTTGCGCGAGGCGGACGTATCAGTCGAAGAGGTACCAGGGAAGCCCGGCGAATTCTCCATGACACTCAGGCTGCTTCCTCACTATCAACTTGATCAACTGACATCCAGCATGACACTGCTGGCGAGGCGCGTTGAATTTAAGCAATAAGCCATTCTTACTGAACTGACCTTTATACGGAAACCGTTTGATGTCTACAGAACATGAGTTATTTCGCGCAGGGAAACTGAGCGAAGCGATTGCCGCCATGACCGATATCGTGAAGAAACGCCCGACCGACCTGGTCGCCCGCGGCCTGCTCTGCGAGTATTTATGCTTCGCGGGTGAACTGGAGCGTGCCGACAAACAACTGGACGCTGCCGGACAACTCGATCCGAAAGCAGCCATCGGCGTCAATCTGCTGCGACATCTGATTCGGTCCGAAATGAGTCGGCGGGAAGTTTACACCGCAGGCCGGGTCCCGGAATTTACTGAGACTCCCACGGACAATCAGCAGCGACGCCTGCACGCCGCGCTGTGTCTGCGGAATGGCGAATTGGAAGAGGCCGCACGACTGATTGCGGAAGCCTGTGACAATGAACCTGAATACAGTTTTGAAATCAACGGGAATGTGGTGCATGGTTTTCGCGACCTCGACGACCTGCTGGGGCCGAATCTTGAAGTGTACACCGCCACTGGCAAGTACTACTGGATTGGTATCGATCAGGTGCAGTCGCTGGAATTTACTCCGCCCGATTGCCTGACAGACCACCTGTGGCGCGCGGCACTGATTGAAACTGCGGGAGATGTCTCCGGGCGAATCCACATCCCCGTGCTGTACTACGGCTCCCATGCGGCAGCTGATCCTGGTGCTCGAACCGGGCGTGCCACAGACTGGATTTCCAGTGGCGATGGTGCCATCGTGCAGGGACTGGGGCAGCGGGAGTTTCTCGCGGGAGAAGAGCCGATGCTGATCATGGACATTAAACGCCTGGCGCAGGTGAATGGGTCATGAGTCGCGGTTCTGACAGCACACGAATCATTCTCTCCGTCTTTGATCGACTGCTCGACGACGATCCGCAGAACAGCCACGAACAGCTGCTGGACGAATCGTTACAGCTTAAGCTGATTCAGCAGGCAATCCGCCGTGACCTTGAAAACCTGCTGAATACGAAATCACGTTGTACCGCCTGGCCTCCGGAGTGCACAGAACTGGAAAACTCACTCGTGAATTACGGCCTGCCTGATTTCACCGCTGCGGGACTGAACGCCGCCGCAGATCCAGATATTCTGGTGGAAGCGATTGAGCGTGCGATTGAACTGTTTGAACCACGACTGACGGATGTGCGAATTCGACATGTAACGGACGAATATTATTTCAGTCGCACGTTTCAATTCCGGATCGAAGCGACGCTGATCATTAATGAAAAAGTACATCTGGTCCAGTATGACTCAGTACTGGAGTCGACAACCGGCCAGTTCAATGTGAAGTGAGGTAACCGATGAGTGACAGTCTGGACGCGGCGTATCAGAAGGAACTGGATTTTTTCCGCAGTACTGCACGGGATTTCTCGGATCGGTTTCCGAAAATCGCCAATCGACTCACACTGAGTGCTTCAGGTGTCAAGGATCCGCATGTTGAAAGGCTGATTCAGGCATTTGCGTACCTCAATGCGCGTACACGATTAAAACTTGACGACAGCTTTCCGGAGCTCGCTGATGCCATGCTGGGCATCCTCTATCCGCACATGGTTGCGCCAATTCCGTCAATGTCTGTTGTGGGCTTTAAACTCAATCGCGCTCAGAAGGATATAACGGACGGACATCTGCTGAAGCAGCATTCCGTGATTGAATCGGAAAAGATTCGGGGTAACCATTGTTTATTCCGGAGTTGCTTTCCGGTCCGCCTGTACCCGATGGACGCAGTTTCCGCGCAATTGCTGCCACGTCCATTCTCCGGGCCACCGACACCCAGACGCAACGAAGCAGAGTCTGTGTTGCGTTTTGAATTCGCCACGCTCGACCCGGCAATTTCGTTTTCACAGTTTTCAATGGACACGCTGCGATTCTACATCTCCATCCCGAATTTTCAGAAGGCCGCAGCGCTGCTTGAACTTGTGCTGACGCAGACGCTGGAAGTCGTGATCACCGGGGCTAACGGTACTGTCTGCAGCGTATTGCCGCCGACGGTCATTAAGCCGGTTGGCTTTGCGGCCGAAGACGCACTGCTGCCACAAACCAGTCAGTCATTTCCGGGTTACCGGCTGCTGACGGAGTATTTCGTAATGCCGCAGAAGTTCCTGTTTTTTGATGTGACCGGAATTAACGCGGCCGCATTAAAATCGGCGGGCAACAGAATCGAAATCTCTGTGTTGTTGGGCGAGCATAATGCCGGAGTTGCCGGACTGGTTTCTGCGGATTCGGTCAGGCTTGGCTGTACGCCGGTCATCAATCTGTTTCGCAAGACTGCCGATGCGCTGCCTTTGTCCTTTCGCTCGACGGAATTTCGCATCATCCCTGATGCACGTGCTGAAGACGCTCATGAAATCTATGCCATTGAAGACGTCCATGTGGATGATCAGGAGGGGCAGACACGCCAGTTTCGACCGTTTTATTCGGTCCATCACGGTGGCACAACGGATCAGACGGGTTTCTGGCATGCCACGCGTCGCCCGGGACCAGTAGAGAGGGATCGCGGTTCGCTCAAGGGCCCCACAGAAATGTATTTGACACTTGTCGATCCTCGTTTTGCACCCTACCGACAGATTCGCGGCGTGCTGTACGCGGATTTGATTTGCTTCAATCGTGACCTTCCTGAGATTCTGTCTGAGCAGCGTGATGCGTCCCGGATTGCCTTTGAGCTCGCAGGCGGCAAAGGCCCGGTGTCTGAAATCAGATGTCTCGTCACTCCAACGTCCGTGTTTCGTGGACACCTCGGACGTCGAAATCTCTGGCCGCTGATCTCACAATTGTCACTGAATCACTTGTCGTTGTCTGATGCCCAGGATTCCGTGGTGGCACTCCGCGAAATTCTTGCTCTCAACGATGTCCGGGAGTCAGAGCAGACTCGAAATCTGATCGCGGGCATTTTAAAGATTACCACGGAACCCTGCGTACACCGCGTGAACGGCGCGTTTGCGAGGGGAACGCGAATTCATCTGGCACTGAATGAAGACAATTTTGTCGGCGACAGTCCCTTCCTGTTCGCTTCGGTGCTGAGTCACTTCTTTGCAATGTATACATCAATCAACTCATTTACTCAGCTGACGGCGACGACTCAGTTGAGGCAGTCTAAAGGTCAGGGAATCTGGAAATGGCCACTTCAGGCGGGGAATCAAACGCTGATCTGATCCAGGAATTGCTGAAATCACCGCAGGATTTCGAGTTTTTCCAGGCAGTTCGGATCATTGAACGCATGGTTGTCGAGACCAGCCGCGGTCAGCGTACGCCCGTTGGTGGTGAAGGGGATGCCGCGAAAGAATGCCTGCGTTTTCGTGCGCTCGCTTCGCTCTGTTTTCCATCAGGCCAGATTGCCGATGTGAAGGTCCAGCACCATACCGACCGAATATCCCAGGCGGCCGCCGAGTCCCGCGCCGCAGGTTCCAGCGCCCCGGAAATTCCGCGCTATGATATGACGGTGCCCTTCATGGGACTGACGGGGCCGGAGGGAGCGTTACCGCAACACTACACGTCGGCCGTCATCGAAAGGTCGCATCTGCGAAATAAAGATTACGCGGTACAGGAGTTCTTTGACCTGTTTAACCACCGCGCCATTTCATTTTTCTACCGGGCCTGGGAAAAGTATCGATTTCCTTTTGCCTTTGAACGCCGCTTGCGGGATGGAATCCGTCAGGACGACCTGTTCACCTGCAGCCTGATGAGTCTCGTCGGACTCGGGGCAGAACATCAGCGAGAGCGTTTCCCGTTTGAAGATCAGACGATCGTCGCTTATGGAGGGTTGTTTGCCGCTGCCACACGCACCGCTGTTGGACTGGAGCAGATCATCGGCGATTGCTTCCGGCTCAGAACCGCGGTGGAACAGTTCGTTGGGCAATGGCTGCAGCTGGCTCCCGAGGATCAGTCTTGCCTGCCGTCGAACCGCAGCGTGTTCGGTCAAAACCTGCAATTGAGTGAAGATACCATTGTCGGCAGTTGTGTCTGGGATGTGCAGAGCCGATTTCGTGTCGTCCTGGGGCCCCTTACTCATACACAGTTTCTGAAGCTGCTCCCTGGAGGACCTCAGTTGCAGGCCATCATCGATCTGATTCGATTTTATGCAGGCATCAATCGAGACTTCGACATTCAATTAATTCTAAAAAAAGAAGACGTACCTGTCTGCTGCCTGACGGACGACATCAGCAACGAACCACGCCTGGGCTGGACGACATGGCTGCCTGGAGTCGAACAACGCGAAGTTGATTCACGCGATGTGTCGTTCCGATTTTGAACTCACGATTGGTCTCCCGCCCCGTACCGTTCGCCTAAGCCCGGATGCCTCCATTTTACTGTATGCCAACATGACAGACTCATTGCGATCGGGAAATTCACCGTGAATTAATGGTGTGTTGCTTGAATCCCGTAGTTGCCTGTGTGACGATCAGCACAGAATTTGACAGGTGTTTGAGTTGGGTTAAGTCCAGTTTGTTATCTATTTGAAAACAGAAAAGAATCATGGCCACAGTCAATCTTAAATCCCTGATTGGAAAACTAAACACAACCTGCACCCGCACGCTGGAAGCGGCAGCGGGAATTTGTCTTTCCAGAACCAATTATAACGTTGAAATCGAACATTGGTTGTTAAAGCTTCTGGAAGGACCGCCTAATGATATTCTGACCATTCTGAAGTTCTACAGCCTCAGTCATACAAAAATCTCAGCCGATGCCACTCGCGCGATCGACAAGCTGAAGACCGGCAATTCCAGCCAACCCCTGCTCTCGCAGCATATCGTCGACCTGGCGCGTGAAGCCTGGGTGCTGGGGTCCATCGATTATGCGGCCAATCAGACGCGTTCGGGCTACCTGTTGCTGGCACTCTTGTCGGATCGATCTTTATCCCAGTCCGCCGGTGAAATTTCTCCGGAATTGACAAAGATTCATCCGGAAACACTGGCCCGCGATCTGCCCACAATTCTGGCTGAAAGTCCCGAAGTGGTAGCCGATTTCCCCAAAGGTTCGACGACCGGTGGAGCCAAAGGCGCCGGGCCCGCAGGGGGTGGTTCCGGTCAAACGCCATCACTGGATCAGTTCACCATTGATCTGACAGCACGCGCCAAAGCCGGGAAGATTGATCCGGTCCTTGGACGCGATGCAGAGATCCGCCAGATCATTGATATTCTGACTCGACGCCGTCAGAACAATCCGATCATGACGGGTGAAGCAGGGGTTGGCAAGACCGCAGTCGTGGAAGGGTTTGCGTTACGAATTGCTCAGGGTGATGTTCCGCCCTCACTGCAGAATGTGGCGGTCAGAACACTTGATTTAAGTCTGCTGCAGGCAGGCGCCGGCGTGAAAGGTGAATTTGAAAATCGCCTGAAGTCCGTGATTGCGGAAGTCAACAGTTCCGTGACTCCGATCATTCTGTTTATTGACGAGGCTCATACACTCATCGGTGCCGGTGGTCAGGCGGGACAGGGAGATGCCGCGAATCTGCTCAAACCTGCCTTGGCGCGTGGTGAACTTCGCACGATCGCAGCCACGACATGGGCTGAATACAAGAAATACTTTGAACGTGACGCCGCGCTGGCTCGCCGATTTCAGGTTGTCAAAGTTGAAGAACCAAGCGAAGAAAAGGCCATCGCGATGATGCGTGGTCTGGTTGATACGCTTCAGAAGCACCACAAGATTGAGATCCTGAACGAAGCGGTCGAAGATTCTGTGCGTCTCTCCAACCGCTATATCTCCGGCAGACAATTGCCGGATAAGTCGGTGAGTCTGCTGGATACCGCGTGCGCCCGCGTCGCGATCGGGCATACAACAGTGCCGCCCGCGATTGAAGATTGCCAGCGCACCGTGGACCTGACGTCAACCGCAATCGAAATTCTGCAGCGAGAGTCGGCAATCGGAACAGACCACGTCGAAGGTCTTGAAAAGCTGATCCAGAAGAAGGCAGACGCGCTGGCTCGCTATGAAACCCTGAAGGAGCAGTGGCAGGCGGAGAAAGATCTCATCGCGCAGATCCGGACGCTGCGTGACAAACTGTCTCCATCGCAGGCACCACTTCCGGCAGCAGCCACGTCGGCCGCCCCCGGCAAGAACGGGACGCCTCCAGATAAACCACCCGCCACAGGATCTGCCGCTCCTGCAGGCGATGCGGCAGTTAAACCTCTGACCGAAGAAGAGCGGGCAAAGCTGGTTGCGGAGCTGATGACGGTCAATAAAAAGCTGGCCGACGTTCAGGGCGATTCACCATTACTGCAGGCCTGTGTTGATTCACAGGCGGTGGCGGAAATTGTCGCCTCATGGACCGGAATACCGGTGGGCCGCATGGTCAGTGATGAAATTCAGAACATTATTAAACTGAACGAACGGATGGAGGAACGCGTTGTCGGTCAGTCACATGGTCTGGAAGCGATCGCACAACGTATTCGCACGTCGCGCGCCAACCTGACCGACCCGAGTCGGCCCATCGGCGTGTTTTTTCTGGTCGGCCCCAGCGGCGTCGGGAAGACAGAGACCGCGATTGCCCTTGCCGAATTGCTCTACGGGGGCGAGCAAAATATGACCACAATTAACATGTCGGAGTTCAAAGAGGAACACAAAGTATCGCTGCTGATGGGATCACCGCCGGGCTATGTCGGCTACGGCGAAGGTGGAGTCCTGACAGAAGCGGTTCGCAGGAAACCGTACAGCGTGGTGCTGCTGGATGAAATGGAGAAAGCTCATCCGGGCGTGCAGGACGTGTTCTACCAGGTCTTTGACAAAGGCAATATGAAAGATGGCGAAGGCCGCGATATCGACTTCAGAAATACCGTTGTTCTGATGACATCAAACGCTGCAACCGACACGATCATGAAGCTGTGTGCCGATCCGGAAACGATGCCCGACGCTGAGGGTCTCGCGGCGGCTCTGCATCCGGAGCTGCTTAAGACATTCAAGCCCGCGTTTCTGGGCCGCATCACGGTCATTCCATACTTCCCGCTGAGTGACAAGATTATGCGTCAGATTGCTGTCCTGAAGCTGGGCAAAATCGCCAAACGCATCCGTGAACATTATGACGCCAGCTTCACATGGAGCGACGGAGTTCTCGACCATATCGTCAGCCGCTGCACGGAAGTCGACAGCGGAGCGAGAAACGTGGATAAAATTCTGACCGGCACGATGCTGCCGCAACTCTCCACAGAATTCCTGGCCAAAATGGCCGAGGGTGTGACGATCCACTCCGTCGAAGTGAAAGTCGACGACGCTGAAACCGGATTTCAGTTTGAGTTAACGTGAGGTCCACTGGTCAACCTCCCAGCAACACCCCCGCGTACCCCACGACGCGCTGTTTGTCGCCCGTGACTTCAGCGCTCGTGGCGTAGCTGACGCGTTTGATCTCCGACAAACGGTCCAAACACAACAGCGTTTCCATCACGATCACCGCCGGCAGGACGCCGCACATGCTGATAGATTCCGAGCGAACGATGTGATACAGCTTTGCGGGATCCATCGTTTCCATCGCCTGCAGCGCCAGTTCGTCAAGGCGGCGGTTTTCTTCATCGGTTGCGAAATGGTTCATATCGCTCGAAATGATGAGCAGTGGCTGCGTCTCCTGTTCGGAAAGCAACAGTGCCAGATCCTGCCCGAAGCGGCGACATTGCTCGAAGCTTCCGCCGCCAATGGTGATCCCGACCACGCGGGTTGCGGGAGCCAAGCGGGCAAGAAATGGTAATTCGACTTCAATGCTGTGCTCGCTGGCATGAGCCGCAGAGTCGAATTCAAGTCCTTCAATCCGCGCCACGAGTTGCCTGGCAAGTTCGACATTCGCGGCCATGGTCGCGCCGGGAATTTGCCAGTGGTCGTACGGTGCGACAGCCCACTCAACGCCCAGCCCCGTATGCCGCGGACCGATAATGATCACGGTGTCCGGGATTTCAACCTGCTTCAGTACATCCGCTGCAATCCGCCCTGAATATTTGAGCCCGGCGTGCGGCACCATCACCGCAGACCACGTTTGCTTTTCGGCAGGCACGACGCCGAGACATTCGTTGACAGCCGCAGCCAGCAGTTCCGGCGTGCCAGGATAAAACTGTCCGGCGCGCGCTGGCGGTCGCACGGATGGCCCAGCCTGAGCCCGTGGCACGTTCGTATCTTCCATCGTCGTCGTGCTGCATCTCGATTCGAAGCTGACGATGCTCGCTGCTGCCGGAGTCGAAATCTTTGCCGCTGCTGCCGCGTGCGCAACCAGTTCCTGCGCCGAACTGTCCGCGTGGAATATCCATGCAGTTCTTTGGCCTTCGCTGACCATCACCGTTCGCCTGCCGGAATCGATTCCCCGAAGATCCGCTCGTTCCACCGTGCCTTGCAGATTGGGGTTTGCCAGAACCAACAAGTCCGCCTGCATTGGCCCCATGGTGCCTCGGGAGTTGTCTGACTGTCGAAGCCAGGTCGCTGCGGCTTCCGTCAGCTTCAGCAGCGTCATCTGTAACGGTAATCCGCCACGCAGCTGAATACACGAAAATGTCGGCGCGATGCTGCTGTCATGAAATCGGAGTTGCAAACAGACACCATCCACAGTGCCGTCAGAACATTCCGGAGGGAAACAACCTGGCACAGCTCCCTGTCTGAGGGCAACAATATTGTTTCGCGCGAATTCGGCAAGTTTTTTGATATCCGTCTGAGAAACAAACAATGCTTGTGGCGAAACCATCCCGGCCGGTACGACAGCATCGAAATGCCCCGCGATCATATGCCCCGCGAAACGCGTCAGCAATGAATCAGCGTGTTGCCATGTGTTCGCGGGCAGTTGGGCCTTGCGACAGACCTGTTCCAGAAACGTCCGCGCGTCCCACGCATGTTCGGTAGCGACGGAAGGCAGCAACAGCCCCGATTTGTCTCCATACTGAATTCTCAATCCGTGCGTTCCGACTTCAACGGCATCAATCCGTGCCTCACCTTGCGCTGTGATCGTTTCAAATCCGGCCAACAGGGTCACATCAAGTGACAGATAGGGCAATTCGCTGGCTGAGACTGAAGGAAATCTGTGATCATCCGTGGCCGTCCGCACCGCGGCCTGGCGCAGGGCGTTTAACAACTTCATGGGCTGGCCCAGCGTGCCGCAACAGCCACGCAACTGGCCGTCCCGTTTGAGAGTGACAAACACACCCATCACAGTGATCTCAGCACAATCCTGAAGTGTGGCGTCCGAGAGTTGAACCGGACTCTGATGCACTGCCGCCATTACAATTTCGCAGGCGGCTCGATGAATGCTCGATTCCTGACTTTTTGTCAGTTGAGGAATTTCCTGAACTGGCTGCATTGATTCACTTACTATCCGGTCACGGGGGGGAATGGTCAAAGGCACAATCGTTCCGATCGAAGGTCGTGTTTCGGCAGCGGATGAACGGTGGGAGGCATACTCACGGATCCGAACTGGCTGTCGCCTGCGGCCCCAGTTTCCCGGCGTCGCGTCGAAATGCCCTGGTATACACGCACCGCACCTTCCGCAGCGATTTCCCTGCATCCGGTAAGTGCCAAGTTGATGCCAGTCACGTTCGATCAGGAGTTCATGACAGGTGGAACACCAGGTACTCTGATTGGGGACATCATGCACATTACCGACGTAGGCATATCGTATTCCGGTGGTGAGGGCAATCTCTTTTCCACGCAGCAGCGTTTCGTGTGGCGTGGGGCCACGATCCTGCATGCGGAAATCAGGATGAAAAGCCGTAAAGTGAATCGGGACATCAGCACCAATGCAGTTCAGAATCCAGTCACACATCCGCCGAAACTCGTCGTCCGAATCGTTGGCGCCCGGAATTACCAGGTTCGTAATTTCGAACCAGACATCACTTTCGTGCTTCAGCCAGCGCAGCGTCTCCAGAACAGGTTCCAGGTGTGAATATGTCAGGTGCTGATAGAAGTCCTCGGTAAACGCTTTCAAATCGACATTCGCCGCATCCATCGCGTGGAAAAAGTCGGGACGCGCTGCCGGAGTGATGTACCCTGCGGTCACAGCGACAGACTTGATTCCTGCCGATCGACACGTTTTTGCCGTATCGATCGCGTATTCCGCCCAGATGACGGGATCATTGTAGGTAAAGGCCACGCTCCGGCACGCGGTTTCCTTCGCGGCAGCGGCAATCACATCCGGCATCGCCAGTTCGCTCAGCCGCTCGACTTCGCGGGATTTGGAGATATCCCAGTTTTGACAGAACTTACATCCCAGATTGCATCCCGCAGTGCCAAAGGACAGCACAGATGTGCCAGGATAAAAATGGTTCAGTGGTTTTTTCTCGATGGGATCAATGCAAAACCCGATACTTCGGCCGTAGGTCGTCAGTTCCATCCGGCCATCGGTGTTCTGTCGCACAAAACAGAAGCCACGATCTCCGGGCTTCAGCTGACATTCACGAGGACACAGATCGCATACAATTCTGCCTCCACCTGGAGCATCGTGCCACCACCCTCCGGCGATGGCACCGCTGGCAGTCGGGAATGATTCTGGAGGAGTTAACACGGATCGCATTTCGAATGTCCGTCACGGCGATCGAATGGATGTTTTTCAGGGAATGTCCACCCCCGATATCGGCACCGGCCGTGTCGTGAAGTATAAACATCTGAGATTTGTGGTGCTACGCTGTCAACGGGGCACGCACGGTCGGCCAATTTGTTAATCTATTGCAGGGTGTGTGCAGCGGAGCGCAACACACCAGACGGTATCGCTCACAAAAATGGTGTGTTTCGCCAGCGTGACGCTCCCCCTGCAGAAACATGAACCAGGCACCAGCGGATCACTCATCCTCCAGGAGAAAGCTCACCCCACATGAAAGCCCAAACCGTTTTAGCGATCGTCGTATCCGGGTTGCTGGCGACCGCTGCAATCGCGGACGACGTTCGGCGTCCGAACATCCTGTTTATCATTGCGGACGATCAATCGCCGTTTGATCTGAAGATTTACAATCCTGCATCCTCACTCCAGACTCCAGCGCTGGATCGACTGGCTGCGGAAGGTATGGTTTTCGACGGCGCATATCATATGGGCTCATTCAGTGGTGCCGTCTGCACACCTTCGCGGCACATGGTCATGTGCGGACGAACGGTCTGGCATTTGCCGATCTCACCCGGAGCAAAAAGTCACAGCCGCTGTCCCGATCAACTGGAATTGCAGACGATACCGGCTGTCTTCAACCGCGCCGGCTATGACACGATGCGGACCTGCAAGCAGGGGAACAGTTACGAGGCGGCAAATGCACAGTTCACCATTCGGCACGACGCAACCAAACGCGGTGGCGACGATGAAACAGGCAGCGCGTGGCATGCAGAACAGGTGTTGAATTATCTGCACGACCGCGAGTCGCAGCAAGACAGAAATCCATTTCTGATCTACTTCGGTTTCTCGCATCCGCACGACACGCGCGATGGAAAACCGGAACTGCTGGCCAAATATGGCGCCGTGAATCATACCGATCAAGCCAGCCTGCCGCCAGCTCATCCCAATGCTCCAGCGTTGCCCGTCAACTATTTGCCAGCCCACCCGTTTCATCATGGACACCCGGATCTGCGAGACGAAGTTGCTGTCAGTGGCGTCTGGGAGCACCGTGATGAACGGACCATTCGCAATGAAGTGGGACGCCAGTTTGCGTGCAGTGAAAACATCGATGTTCAAATCGATCGCGTGCTGAAGAAACTGGACGCCATGGGGGAACTCGACAATACCTGGATTTTTTATACCGCTGACCACGGCATGGCCATCGGGCGTCATGGACTTCAGGGGAAACAAAATCTGTATCAGCATACATGGCGTGTACCGCTGATCGTTAAAGGGCCGGGCATTCCGCCGGGCAGCCGCGTAGAAGGAAACGTGTACCTGCTCGACGTCCTCGCCACACTGTGTGAAATAGCCAGCATACCCGCTCCGGAAACCAGCGAGGGGATCAGTTTCAAGTCGATATTGATGGGAATGCAGCAGCAAACAAGAGAAGTGCTGTACGGCGCCTACAGCGGCGGTACAAAACCCGGAATGCGTTGTGTCAGAAAGGGAGACTGGAAACTCATCAAGTATGATGTGCTCGACGGCCAGGTCCGTGAGACACAGCTGTTCAACCTGAAGGAGAATCCCGAAGAGTTTCTCAAAGAGCATCACAATGCGGCTGTCACAAATCTGACGCATGTCGTTCCCGCCGTCCATCAGGTGAACCTCGCGACTGACCCCAGGTATGCCGACAGGCTGGCGGAAATGGAAGGACTGCTGCTGGCGGAGATGCGGAGGCTGCACGATCCGTGGCGTTTGTGGGATCAGCCGGAGGACGGATTGTCGCCGCCGTAGTTAGATCAATGACTTGACCGAATGCAACAAAAACCGCTGGTTGGAAAAACCGATTTCGCGATTATTCGCGAGTTTCGATCGCGGGCAAAGCCTGCTATCCTGCCAAACATTCGCCGCCGGGCGCGTCAACCTCGTTGTTTTTGCAAGTCATAATCTCCATGCCAACCCCACCAGGCGACGAAATATCGCCGGACAAGCCTGATGAAAATTCAGCCGAAGAAACGATCGAACTGGACCGGTTTCTGAAACTTGCGGATATTGTCCAGTCCGGCGGTGCGGCCAAGCATCTCATCCAGTCGGGGGTCGTGAACGTCAATGGCGCTGTGGAGACGCGTCGCGGCCGCAAGTTGCGTCCGGGCGATCTGGTCGAAGTCCATGGAGAACAGTTCGTCATCGAATCAGACGGACTTTGATTCAGATGAGGAAATTGATTTCATGACCAGTGCAGATGATGAGAATGATGACATCGTCGATCCATCGCCGGAGCCTCTCGATGATGCTTCGCAGGTGGAATGGATTGTCGGGCCGGGCACCAATTTGCCTCCGCATCCGATCGCCACGATCGTCGACAATCGTGAGATATACCGACAGCAGCGTGCGGCATATCAGGCTCACAAACGCAGACAATTTCGAATATCCGTGATGCTGTTCGTACTGACGCTGTGCAGCACATTCCTGGTTGCCTCCGGCTACGTCCCGTTTCGCTGGCTGGCAGCAAAGTATGTTCCCGAGTATCAGCAGCAATTGGAACGAGTCATACTCGAACAAGCCCTTGAGAAAGGTGAGCCTCCAGGAACCGTTGACGATTTACTGTGGGAAGGTGTTATTGCAGGTTTGATGTATTCGATACCACTGATGTCCATTCTGTTCTGCCACGAGATGGGGCATTATCTGCAGTCGGTGCGAAATCGAGTCCCCGCATCATTTCCGTATTTCATTCCGTTACCGCTGCCACCGTTGGGCACCATGGGAGCCGT
>JAGQQS010000118.1:0-663 GCA_020426105.1 Planctomycetaceae bacterium | reverse complement strand
GCCGGGTTAGTCGTTACGATTCCGGTGTTATTGCTGGGAATTTATCAGTCGCACTACGAAACAGTCACGTCAGGTGGTGGCCTGGAATTTGGGGAACCGCTGTTGCTGCAATGGGCAATCCACTGGATTCATGGTCCCGGTTTACCGGGGCAATCATTCATGATTACAAGTCTGGGCCTGGCGGGCTGGGTCGGTGTCTTCATTACAGCCATGAACTTGTTACCGGTCGGCCAGCTCGACGGCGGGCATATTCTCTACACCCTGATCGGTCGAAAGGCGCACACCGTGGCCTACCTCGTGATCGCCGCCGGCCTTGCCATGATGCTGATTCAGAAAACTTACACGTTCAGCCTGCTGCTTATGCTGCTCATGCTTACCGGCCTGCGACACCCACCGACGGCGAACGACCATGAGCCTTTGGGCATCGGTCGCGCCATTATTGGCTGGCTCACGCTGTCGTTCCTGATCATCGGCTTCACCCCAAACCCGATCGCCGAAATCAACAACAGCGACGCAACTGCCCCGGCAGAGAAGTCAGAACCAGTCACCGCCGACTACGGTGTCGACGCCGCGTGAGCTCGTCAGGACTTTTACACAATTGACTTCGCGTTTGGCTGTGGCGAAATCTTCATCTTCGCGAGATCCCGTCGGCGGAGCGACGGG
>JAGQQS010000117.1 GCA_020426105.1 Planctomycetaceae bacterium | reverse complement strand
TCAACTATCTCACGCCCACGATGCGTTACCTCACCATTCGAACCGTCGAAGCGGACGATGAGCCGTGCTGTTGCGGCAACGACCGCGATCCGGATACGCACTCAGCATCGTAAACCACGAGAACCATCCCTGAATCAATTTTTCCCAGACCAACCAGCGGGGGCCTCGGTTAATTCCGCCTCCTGACCGTGCCTCACTATTTTCTTCCTGACCATTCCCACCAACGTTTTAATACAGGACAAACGCATGCGGACTTTTATGACAGCAGTCATCGTGTTCACATTTTTAATCAGCACGAGTCAGGCCCAAAACACGCTCAACTTTCCAACGCTGGGACATGTGGACCGATTCGATGCAGCGCTGGATTCCTTGATCGCTGCGGATGCACGGATCGAAGTGCTGTGCGGAGGTTTTGAATGGGCGGAAGGGCCGGTCTGGGTTCCGGAAACGGGGAACAAATTCGGTGGATATGTCTTGTTTTCTGATATCCCGCACAACGCCGTGATGAAGTGGCAGGAAGGAACCGGCGTTAGTGTTTTTCTCAAACCAGCTGGATACACCGGAATTGTAAACTACGGCAAAGAACCGGGCAGCAATGGTCTGGCGCTGGACGCCAGCGGGCAACTGGTATCGTGTGAGCATGGAGATCGGCGAATTTCTGTTGTTACCCGAGAGGGTGGCAAAATGACGCTTGCGGACCGCTGGGAAGGTAAACGCTTTAACAGTCCGAATGACCTTGCGATTCGAACGAATGGCGACATCTTTTTCACGGATCCGATTTACGGACTTCCGCAACACGCAAACGACCCAAGGCGCGAGATTGATTTTTGCGGTGTCTATCGCGTCGAAAAGAATGGCCGCGTTACCCTGCAGTGCCAGGATATTTCCCGCCCAAATGGAATCGGTTTTTCACCCGATGAAAAGACGTTGTATGTGGCCAACAGCGACGGAAACGATCCGGTATGGCGCGCTTTTCCGGTTCAGGACGATGGCAATCTGGGAACGGCAACAATTTTCTTTGACAGTTCGAAAGACGATCGTATCCCCAATGGCGGCGGCGATGGTCTAAAGGTCGATCAACAAGGAAACATCTTTGCGACAGGTCCGGGCGGAGTCCTGGTTCTGTCTCCGCAAGGTAAGTTGCTCGGCCGAATCGTTACTGGAGAAAACATCGCGAACGTTGCGTGGGGCAACGATGGCAGTACGCTGTATCTGACATCCGACATGTATCTCTGCCGCATCGCCACCAAAACCAAAGGTGCCGGACTGAAATGACGCAAGGTTGGGGAGGGTGAAACTCCTGTTGAGCCGCAAAAAGCGTGGAGCTTGTCCCCTCCCTCGGCTCGGCAGTAGCCTCGCCCTCCCGTATTCGGACAGACTTCCGGGACGCTTTGTCATAATTTTTCTGATCGGCTGGGACAAGAGGCTGATAGACCACGCCAGCTCACCATGAACCGGGCGTCGCTTGCTGGGCCAGCGTCTGCTGGTCCCACTCGATTGTCTACCGATCCATACGTTTTTCCACCCAGCGTTTTAAAACTGCACGATCTCAATAGAAGTCTGGGGCCTCCGGAACTTCAATACAACTTCAACACATGCGGGTCGAGTTGCAACAGATGCAACTGGCCCATGCCGTCAAGGACATTTCTTATGCGTACAATTTGCAGCTGGATTCTGATGGCCACAGTTACTGGCGCAGCGGCATTCGCCGATCAACAGCAGCCTGCCGCTCCCTTTGTCTTTGGATATGCCAATAAACTCAGCTGCGTCCCCGGCGAAGAGATTTCATTTCACCTGTCGAGCAGCGGGGGGGCTGTGAATATTATCTTCGAACGTCAGGGGGCGACGAGTGAAAAGGTGCTGGAAAAGCATGATATCACCTGTGGAACACATCCCATCCCTGACAGGGCGTCGTCCGATGGCTGCAATTGGCCAGCGGCCTTCACGATGACGATCCCGGCGGAATGGAAAAGCGGATGCTACGTTGCCACCATGGTGCTGAAAAATGGTAACCAGGAGACGCGCGGTACGCTGCAGTTCGTCGTCCGTTCTGGTGAGCCCGGTCAGAACTCGAAGATTCTGCTGCAACTGGCGACCAATACTTACATTGCTTATACGAACTGGGGAGGCCACAGCCTCTATGCATATCATGATCGCGATGGTCTTCAGGGACACCGCGTCTCGTTCGATCGACCCATGAATTCACAGTACGCAAACTGGGAATTGCCATTTGTAAAGTGGGCAGAAAGCAGTGGCTACGTGATCGACTACGCCGTAAACAGCGATCTCGAATTTCATCCGGAGATTCTGAAACACTACCGGTTGGTACTTAGCGTCGGACATGACGAATACTGGTCAGCACCGATGCGGGATCACCTGGAACAATATATTGCCGATGGCGGTAACGTGGCCTTCTTCAGCGGTAATACCTGTTGCTGGCAGGTCCGCAGCGAAGACAACGGTCGCGCGCTGACCTGCTGGAAACAGTGGTACAACGTGGATCCACTCTATCGGCAGGGCAATCATAAACTGCTCAGTACAACATGGAGCCATCATCTCGTTGGACGACCAGAAAATCAGCTCACCGGTGTGGGTTTCCTGTGGGGCGGCTATCATCGCAGCCACGGACAATTGATGGATGGCCCGGGTTCTTACATCGTGCATCGACCTGACCACTGGCTGTTTGAAGGTACCAATTTGAAACGTGATGATCGCTTCGGCGGCAAGGATACAATTGTCGGATACGAATGCGACGGTTGCGAAATGACATGGACCGATGGACTGCCGACCCCAACAACAAACGATGGCACACCGCAGTCCTTCACGATCCTGGGCACCTGCCCGGCAGTCTGGGCTCCTGGGGACTGCTGGTGGTACGACCAATTCCCGAAAGATCGAGTGGGCGCAGCTGTTCTGGGAATCTACACGCAGGGCGGCACCGTCGTCACGGCCGGCTCGACGGACTGGGCACATGGGCTTCGCGGCAATGATCCGGCTGTGACGCAGATCACTCGCAACGTCCTGGATCGGCTCTCAAAGTAACTCGGGCGCCGCCAGTTGCAACGGCTATTCGCCGTCGCTGCCTGCCCACGACGGGTTTCGCTTTTGGAGAAATGCGGCGAGGCCCTCGCTGGCTTCGGGACTGTGTCTAGCTCCAAGATGAACCTGGAGCATATGCTGCAGCGACGTCGCCTGTGTCGGTTGATACGCATCGTTCAGTAACATTTTGGTGGCCACGATCGTTTCCGGCCCGCCCGCAAGGACGCTTTCTGCGATCCTCCGTGCGTGATCGAGAAGGCGATCGGGTTCAACCACATGTTGCAGCAGACCAATCTGCTGCGCGCGTGCCGCATCAATCACATCACCGACAAGGAACAGTTCACGCAAATCTCCTTCCCGGACTTTGAGACTCAGCACCGCGCAGATCAAGGCTGGAAGCAGACCTCGACGTGCCTCAGGAAACGCAATCTTCAGGTCACTCGATCCGATCACAATGTCACAGGCAGCCATCAGGCCGGCTCCGCCTGCCCAGGCTCCGCCATGCGCAGCGGCAATCGTGATCAGCGGAGTGTTTCGCAAAAGTTGCAGTGCACGCGACACAGATTCGGCGGAGCGGTGTACCAGGTCAGCATTTGAGGCTTCCGCCAAATCCAGACCCGATGAAAAAACAGACCCTGCGCCGCGCAAAATCAGCACGCGAGCTGTTTTTCGGGCCGCCATGTGTTCGATCTGATCGCACAAAGCTTCGAGAAGTTCGATGCATAATGCGTTTCGGCGTTCAGGGCGATTGAGCGTAACCAAAGCCAGTTGAGGTCCGATTATTTCGACGGTAATGAGTTCTGTCATCGTGATTCTCCTGACGGTTGATGCCGAAGCAATTTAGTGTATGGTGCCCATCGTTCATTTGCGACACTCCGGGCATTCCTCAAGCGGATCCGCACGTCATGGTCTCTTCGTATATTCTGGCCGCTAATCGAACTCCACAGGGAAAATACCTTGGACGTTTGTCGTCACTTCGATCTGTCGAACTCGGAGGTCACGCCATCCGCAGGGCTGTCGAGTGCTCCGGTGTATCCGGCGAATCGATCGATCAGGTCATTATGGGACAGGTTATACCGGCGGGCGTCGGTCAGGCTCCGGCACGGCAGGCCGCCGTTCACGCGGCACTCCCGGCCTCTGTCGGAGCCGTCACCGTCAACAAAGTCTGCGGCTCCGGTTTGTACTCGGTTATGCTCGCCGATATGGCGATTCGTTCCGGAGAATACCGACGCGTCGTGGCGGGCGGGATGGAAAGTATGAGTCAGGCACCCCATCTACTCCGACAAGGTCGCGGCGGATGGAAGTTTGGAGAGCAAACGCTGCAGGATGCTGTCGAAGTCGATGGCTTACGTTGCGCCCATTCGGGATTGGCCATGGGCTGCATCGCAGAATGGGTCGCCAGGGAAGCTGCGATTTCGCGGAATCAACAGGATGAGTGGGCCGTCCGCAGTCATCAATTGGCATTCGCGGCTCAGGACCGAGGCGAATTTAAGGCTGAAATCGTCCCCATCTCAGTCGTCGAGGCTCGAAAACCTGTCACCCTGGAAACCGACGAAGGTCCGCGGCAGGATTGCCGGATCGAGAATCTGGCCAGACTGTCTCCAGTCTTTATGTCTCCATTGGTGGCTTCTGAAATTCCTCCCGCATATCAGGGGACGGTAACCGCTGGCAACGCTTCAATTCTCGCCGACGGTGCAGCGGCCGTAGTCGTTGTGGATGAAGCCACCTGCCGGGAATCCAAATCAGACTGGGCGTTTCGAATTGTCGGGCATTGTTCCTGGGCTGACATCCATCAGAAACTCTTCACGGCCCCCGTCGGTGCAGTGCGTACGCTGCTGCAGAAGACGGGAACGTCGGTTGCTGACATCGACTTGTGGGAGATCAATGAAGCCTTTGCCGCCCAGACCCTGGCCTGTATTCAGGAATTGGGTCTGAATCCGCAGCAGGTCAACGTCTGTGGTGGTGCAATCGCAATTGGGCATCCGCTCGGATGCAGCGGAACACGCGTCCTTGTAACGCTGCTGCATCAACTGGTGACTCGCGGATTGACGCGCGGGATTGCGACTTTGTGTCTGGGTGGCGGTGAAGCCGTGGCCCTGATGGTCGAACGTTCTTCTTAAGACCTCTGAAAATAGCCGCGGCTCATGCGGGTTTTGTCAGGAACTCTTAAACAAAAATCTCTGTCACGGGGCGACCTTTGGCTATCGGCAAAGGCCGGTTCAGGTTGTCCCGAATCTCGGTGTTGTGATCGATTCCAAGTGCGTAGTACATCGTGGCGGCGAGATCCCCAACAGTAACCGGATCCCGATCCGGAACGGCACCGTAGCGGTCTGAAGCGCCGTACACGGCTCCCCCCTGAGTTCCTCCGCCCGCCAGCAAAGCCGTATAACATTTCGGCCAGTGGTCTCGACTGATATTCGCATTGATTTTCGGAGTTCGACCAAATTCACCGACCCAGACGACCAGCGTTTCGTCCAGCAGATTTCGATCGGCAAGATCATTCAACAGAACCGGCAGAGTGTGATCCGTCGACGGAAAATGCCATTCGGGCAGTATTTCGTACATTCTTGTGTTGTCGAATCCGTGAGTATCCCAGCCACCGTCCGTCTTACTTCGACCGCCGATACTCTGCGCAAAATAAACGCTGACAAAGCGTACTCCCGATTCCACCAGGCGACGTGCCAGCAGACAGCTTTGGCCGTAGGTGGTGCGCCCGTACGCTTCACGAATCTCGTGTGACTCCTGAGACAGATCGAACGCCTGCCGAATTTTTGTGGAATTCAGCATGTTGATGGCTCGATCGTAATACGAATTCAATCCAACGCCCGCAGCCGATTCATCCAGAGTTCTTGTCTGCTGATTGATCAACTGCTGAAGCTGGCGACGATCGCTGAGTCGCTGCAGGGAAATATCCGCCGGCAAACTCAATTGCGACAGCCTGAAATCTGGAGCATTGGGATCATTGGGAATAAACAGCGGATCGTGTAATCGCCCCAGAAAACTCGCACGCTGGCCCGGTGTCGTAGACCCGTCGGAAATACTGTAGGGGAACGACACGGCGGTCGGCATATTGTTGTTATTGGGTGCCAGCTTATCCACAACGGCTCCGTAGCCGGGAAACAGATCCAGGGAGTCGCGCAGCCGTTGATCGTCTGTCGGAGGTTCGACGCCGGTCAACGCCGTGTAGCCTGCACTGTTATGATTATTCATCGTGTGGTGTACGGTGCGAATCTGCGCAATGCGGTGCATGACTTTCGCAGTCTGCGGCAAATGCTCAACGATACTCATACCCGGCACCGAAGTAGAGATCGACTTGTACTTCGAACGATAACCGTCCGGCGCATCCGGCTTCATATCGAATGTGTCGACATGGCTGGGCCCGCCCCATTGAAACAGAAAAATGACTGATTTCGCTCGACGTTTCGGAGCATTCGATGCTGTTCGAAGCTCTTCCGCCCGAAGAAGTTTCGGCAACGTCAGTCCCAGCAGACCCGGACCTCCTATTCGCAACAAATCGCGGCGGTTGATCAATGCGGCCTGAAGCAATGGGGCGGAAGCGGACATGCTGCGGTCTCTCCGAAAAATACCCTGTGGTCCATGCATCTATCGACGCAGCAGGAACTCGTTCGAATTAAGCACACCCCAAAGCACATCTTCGAACGCTGCTTTATGGTCTGCGCGTGCCTGAATGTATTCCATCAACGCTGCCGACTCTGCAGGCATCGGCGCCCTTGAAAGTGCGGCCCAGTACAGATCGTTCAGGAATTCTTCAGGAGTCTGGTCGCTGTTGAATGCTTGTGCAATTCGATTGTCCGGCCTTCTGAGCAGCTCGGCAATCAGGTCTCCACCGATCATCTCAAATGTCTGCGAAAGATTGGGGTCATTGCTGCGCTCGCACTCGCAGCTCTGCAACCGATTCGGACGTCCAAACAATTTGAGAAAATTGTCGCCTGATTCCGGCTTGGCAAATCGGAATCCGCCATTTCGGACCCCGATCAACTGATGAGCTTTGGTTCCTGCTGCATGACCGCCATACGTGACAGGACTACCCAGGACAACACTGACTGCGTCCAGAATCTGCTCCGCCGTCAGTCGTTGGGGAATCACATGAGAAAAACACTTGTCGTCTCTAATGTTCGAAGCGTCAGCCTCCGACGACAATTGATAGGTGCTTGAATTCATAATCAGTCGCATGAGATGTCTCATGTCAAAGTTGCTGCGCACCAGTTCCTCTGTAAGTGACTGGAGTAGTTCCGCGTTTATGGGTGGATTTGTCGCGCGAAAATCATCGACCGGATCCACAATACCTCGGCCCATCAACTGAAACCAGATTCGGTTGGCCTGAGTGGCCGCAAAACGGTGATTGCCGGGATCGCTGATCCAGGCGGCCAGTGACTGCAGGCGATCCTGTTCGGCCGTTTCTGTGACTCCGACCTCAGAATCACCCAGAAACCGCAACGCAGCGGGCTGTCCGGTGCGGGGGTTCCGAACTTCGCCGGTTTCAGCAATCCGGACAATCTGCTCACCGACGAATTCGTGCTTATCGTTCTTGTCGCGCCGCTTGTTCTCGACGATTTCGTAGTCAACGCGTGCAAACAGGCCGGACCAGCCGTAGTAGTCATCCTGCGTCCAGCGGTCAAACGGATGATTGTGACATTTGGCACATGTCAGACGAACGCCCAGAAACAGTTGAGCCATCGCTTCCCCACGCTCTTCGGGGGATCGCAGTGCGCGATACAGATTGGCCTGAGGTACCTTGTAGGTGCTGCCTCGAGCTTCGATCAATTCGGCCGCCATTCTGTTCAGCGGTTTTCCTTCTGCAATGCTGGCGCGAATCCATTGGTGGTATTCCTTCAGTCCGGTGGCGTCCAATGTCTTCTCTTCGACACGCAGCAAATCCGCCCAGTGCATTGTCTGTTGATCGACAAACTCTTCAGACGACAGGAGCCGGTCGATCATTGCGGCTCGCTTGTGGTGGTCCGTTGACGCCATAAACTCTCGGGCGATGTCGGGAGGAGGCAACTGCCCTGTTGCATCCAGCCAGGCTCGCCTCAGAAAGACCGCGTCGTCGCAGACAGGAGACGGATTGATCCGCAGTCGACGCAACTGACCGAAGACCAGTTCATCGATAAACCCGGTCGATACTGGCGCCCGAAACTCAAAGTCCGGCCACGCAGGAATAACTTCCAGCCGGATCGCGTGTTGCACGTGCAGATAGCGAACGGTCACGGTCGTCAGTCCGATTGTATCAACTGCGACTTTGCCATCCCGGCTCACATGGATGTCGAGTGACGATGAATCGAAAACACACAGGTTCGTCACATCCCGCGACGTCCCATCGCTGAAGTGCGCCGTCGCTGAAATCTGCACTGGTTCAGATCCGACCTCAACTGTTTTCAGTGTGGGCGAAACCTCCAGGCCCACAACAACAGGCGTATCAGCGGGATCGTCAGGAAGACCAAATTCGATCCATGTTTTCAAAGTCTGGTATTCCGCGGAAGCTTCATCAAACCGACGCCCCCCTTCATGAGGAACACCCATCAACGGCTTTTGCAGCAACAGACTTTTCGCGGGAACCATCACATTCACACGCCGACTGCTGAACTGTCGGGTGAGTGTGACGAAATCGATGTCGGGATCCTGGCCGCGCAGCGAAAGTTTCAAGCCTCCCTTTCCATTCGCACTGCCGTGGCATGTTCCAAGGTTGCATCCACTCTTCGACAGAATAGCCATCACATCCGCGCGAAACGACGGTGGGGTATTCGCGGCAACGACGTTCCGCGAAACCAGCATCAGCGCCACGCCCACGATAAATATCAGCTTCTTACCGCAGCAGCGTGCCTCAGGAGCAACCACAATTGACGCGGATCGTCTTTTGCTGCACGGCGGCGCGACACGGCCGGCACTATTCGGCGACCTGTGTGAATTGGAAAACAAAGTAATACCCATTCCGGGACTTGCGAACGAGAGATTTCGAAAAAATTCATTTCCGTCACTCAAGTATATCATTTTCCGGGCGTTGAATCATGCTCGAATTCTACGCGAACGGTGTTGAAATGGCAGATTCCTTTCAGCAGACGGGATAATGCAGCCAGCGCGCGTGCTGAATCTCAGCAGCCGGAGGCACAGGGCACTTTGCTGGCTTTTTGCGATTGCGTTGCTTTCGAAATTCCGAATTACGACGAACGACTTTTCATCACAGGCCTCTCTGATGCCTGGCACCTGTATCGCTGGCACCTGTATCGCTCGCGGCGATTGGTGAGCCTTCCGTCGGCCTCGTGCCGGCCGGAGGCACAACTGGCAGCTACTGAAAGATCCAACAGACCGGGGCCCTCCGCCCGGTTTGCCGGCAATAGCGTGGACTTAAGCTCTCCGTCCGACCCTGTGTCGGCGGAAGCGAGACTGGAGGGCTACAACGGCGCCCCCACGCAACGCAACACTCCTCCCCTTGTTTTGCTCGCC
>JAGQQS010000116.1 GCA_020426105.1 Planctomycetaceae bacterium | reverse complement strand
TCTTCGGGCCCATATTCCAGGTCGGATGCTTTAAGGCCATTTCGGGCGTCACCGATTTAAGCTGCTCGCGGGAATACCCCCGGAATGGACCGCCACTCGCCGTAAGGATAATGCGCCTTAAGTCAGGACGATTTCCTGTCTGAAGGCACTGGAATATGGCACTGTGTTCACTATCCACGGGGATGACCATCGCGCCCGTCTGGCCGGCACGTTCCATAATCAAAGAGCCGGCGACGACTAGCGATTCTTTGTTTGCGAGGGCCACCCGCTTTCCTGCGTCCACCGCCGCCCAGGTTGCGGGAAGACCTGCGGCGCCGACCATCGCCGAGACCACTGTGTCGATTTCCGAACTTTGAATCAACGAAGTGACGGCTTCCAGTCCCTGGTACCAACTGGTTTCCGTGACTCGTGTTGAAGCCATCGGAGGCACGGAAACGTCCTCGGCCCCGATAACGGCCCACTGTGGTCGGAACTCCGCTACCTGCTGGCATAGTCTTTCCACGCTGCGATTCGCAACCAGACCGGTCGCGCGCAGCCGCTCGGGATGGAGCCTGATCACATCAAGGCAACTTGTACCGATGGATCCAGTGGATCCAAGAACGGCTATCGACTGAGGCTGAAACAACGTGCGGGATTTCTGATCAAACTGACAACCTGCAGGCTGGCTGTTCTCAACAATGCCCGCAGAAGGCAGGGATTCTAAAGAGACTCACGAATCGGAACAAGACTGCAACAAAATACGACTCAATGCCACTTGCGCGAAGGAACGACACTCCGGCGCCCCGCTGCCGGGCTCATGGCGTTCCTGTTTTCCTGCTCTCCTGTTTTCCTGCTCTCCTGCTCTCCTGCATCCCGCATCATCGTTAAAAACGCTGTGACAGGACGTATCTCCCGCCCAGACTCCGCTGCATTTGTGGATTTCCTGCAACAATTCGGTGTGATCCTTCCGTCACAGATCAAATCTGTGACCTATTTTCCATCAAGGACTTAAGTCGGAGATTCTGTTTATTTCACCCCGAATCCGGAAGAGTTCGCGTCAGCTGCGTCTGAGAGAAATCGGAGAAACTGTTCATGATCGCCCCTTTGAAACCATCCCGACAATCCTCAAGTGACTTTGAGACACTGAAGTCGCATATCCACGGTAAGCTTGTCGAGAAGCTGGACCTGACGCGCCTGAATGAGCTGGAAGGTGACTCACTCCGACGCGAAATCCGCGTTGTGGTTGAGCATCTGTGCGATACAGAAAACCCGATGCTTAATCGTTCTGAGCGTGAACGGCTGGTCGAAGAAGTCCTTGACGAAGCATTTGGTTTTGGTCCGCTGGAACTGCTGCTCAAGGAAGAGGGCGTGGCCGACATCATGATTAACGGCCCGAAGAATGTCTTCCTGGAAAAGGGCGGACGGATCGTCAAATCGGATGTGACGTTCAGGGACAACGATCACCTGTTACAGATTCTTGATCGCATCGTATCACGCGTTGGTCGCCGCGTGGATGAAACGTCCCCGATGGTGGACGCGCGACTGCCGGACGGTTCACGTTTAAATGCGATTATTCCTCCCCTCGCACTCGATGGACCTTCGCTCACGATTCGTCGCTTCGGCTCCAATCCGCTGACACTCGAAGATCTGCTCAAATTCGGCGCGTTTACTCCCGAGATGGTGATGTTTCTGGAAGGAGCGATGAAGGCTCGCCTGAATATCATTATCAGCGGCGGTACCGGTTCCGGTAAGACCACACTGTTGAATACTCTATCGAGTTTCATTTCGAACGAAAACCGCATCATCACAATCGAAGACGCGGCTGAAATTCAGCTGCAGCAGGAGCACGTGCTGCGGCTCGAAACGCGCCCGCCAAACATCGAAGGCAAAGGCAGAGTTTCAGCAACTGATCTGGTAAAGAACGCGTTGCGTATGCGTCCCGACCGGATCATCATCGGCGAATGTCGCGGCGGAGAAGCACTGGACATGCTGCAGGCGATGAACACCGGCCACGATGGTTCGATGACAACAGTGCACGCCAACAATCCGCGTGATGCGATCTCCCGTATCGAAACGCTGGTCAACATGTCCGGTTGTGAGCTGCCACTGTCTGCCGTCAGAAAACAGATTGCGTCGGCAGTCAACCTGATTATTCAGGCGAGTCGCCTCCAGGGGGGACCTCGTAAAGTGACTTACATTACTGAAATCGTCGGCATGGAAGGCGAAACAATCGTCATGCAGGACATTTTCAAATTTCAGCAGGACGGGATCGGAGAAAACGGTAAAGCGTTTGGCCATTTCGAATCAACAGGCGTGCGGCCGAAATGCATGGAACAACTGGAATCCGGCGGCGTGCGTTTGCCAAGCGGACTGTTTGCTCAACGCACCATGCGTTCCCCGTAAAAAACATTTATTCTCTGGATGCGGCATTCTGCGCGGCAGATTATCTGAAAGAGTGAGGTGAAGATGGAACCTGGTATCATCATCATGGCGGCGGCCTTTGTCGGCGTCCTCGCGCTGGTGTTCGGTCTGTATTCAGCATTTCAGGGTAATTCAGACTCGACTCTGGATGCGCGGCTGGCGGCATTCACGGGGGCAGCCCAACCGTCAAAGAAAGACATTACCGAACAACTGATGCGCGACGGAATGAACTCCGCCGGTGGCTTCGTCGGTGGTCTCACCAAACGCTTTGTCAGCCTGCCGATGTTTTTCCGTCAGGCAAATTCACCGATTCGCATTGAACATTTCCTGATTCTCTGTGCGGCGGCTGCCGGACTGGGGGTGTTGATTGCGATGGTGGCTCGCGCTCCGGCGGCATTAGTCCCGGTTTGCGGCATTACCACGTTTTCGTTTCCATGGCTCTGGCTGTGGTTCCGCCGCCGATCACGGTTCCGAAAATTTGAACAACAGCTTCCAGATGCCCTCGAACTGATGTCCCGAGCACTGCGTTCCGGTCACAGTCTGTCTTCAGGACTCAACGTTGTTTCCACAGAAATGCCACCTCCGATCTCCGTCGAATTCCGCAACGTCTACGACGAACAGAATCTGGGCATCTCCATGGAGCAGGCGCTGCGGAATATGCTGACCCGTATTCCCAATATGGACCTTCAGTTCTTCGTCACAGCTGTCGCCATCCAGCGTCAGGCGGGCGGCGACTTGGCAGAAATTCTGAACAAGATCAGCCACATCGTACGCGAACGCTTCAAGATTCTGGGGCAGGTGAAAGCACTCACCGGCGAAGGTCGTATCAGCGGTGTCGTTTTGATGGCCCTGCCGATCCTCCTGTTCTTTGCCGTGTATTACATGAATGCCGATTACGTCATGATGCTGTTCAATCGTGAGTTGGGCCGAAAAATGATCACTGCGGCGGTCATCATGCAGATCATCGGTGCAATCGTGATCAAGAAGATCGTCGATATCAAGGTTTGAACGCGCCCCGGACAAGTCAGGAAGGTGCTCTTTAAGAGAGCACCAACCACGTTTATTGAATTTTCACTCCATTTCCACTGAGCAACTGTCATGGATCTCGAAACACTCCTGCCGGTCATTTCCTTTATTGCCATCACGACAGGCATGTGGGGCCTGTGGTCGATTTTCAACAAAAAATCCTCACGCGCGACTGAGCGTCTGGACGAATGGCGCGATCCGTTTGCACGTCAAAAACGCGAGAGTGGCGCCGGCGGAGGGAGTGGTGGAGGAGGCAGCTCCGTTGGAGCGATGTTCAATAAAGCCGCGCCGGCACTGTCGAAAGCGCTGGAATCAAAAAATGAACTTGAACAAAGCAACCTCAAAATTCGCCTCGCAAACGCCGGATTTTCGCGACAGGAAGCCCCTCGCAATTTTCTCGCAATCAAAGTGATTTCTCTCGGAGTCGGCCTGTTTATCGGTGGCAGCTATGGATTTTATGTGTCAGGATTTGCCAGAGACTCATGGATGTCTCTGGTCATCGGAGGTGGTATCGGCTTCTTCATTCCTGAGATTGCTCTGACGTTTCTCAAATGGGGCCGACAGGAAAAAATCTTCCTGCAGCTTCCAGACGCGCTTGACCTTCTGGTCGTCTGCGTTGAAGCCGGACTGGGGCTGGATTCCGCGATGCGTCGTGTGTCGGAGGAACTCGCTAACGGTGCACCGGAAGTCTGTTCAGAACTGGCAACTGCCAACATGCAGATGCAAATGGGAAAAGCAAGACGCGAAGTATTGCACGACCTGGGAATCCGCACCGGGGTTGACGACGTGAGAGCTCTTGCTGCGATTCTGATTCAGGCGGATCGCTT
>JAGQQS010000115.1 GCA_020426105.1 Planctomycetaceae bacterium | reverse complement strand
TTTGCTGCAGGCCATTACTTATTTCACCGCAGGTCACGACTCCACAATCACTCAAATAAGTACCGGGCCATGAATCAATCACTTTCGCTTCTGATTTTTTTCTCAGGTATTCTTTCTGCGTCCGTCCATTCCACCATCGCTCAGGACTTCGTTGTCGTCACGTCCGGCAACGGGTATCTGTTAGACACTGACAACCAGGTGGCGAAGAAAGTCCCGTTCATGACGGTACTGGATGTGGAAGCCAGCCGCACTCCGTACTTTCTGGTTGACGGCGGCCTCAAAATTCATCGCGATCAGGTGCACCACAGCGCGTCCTTCGACTATATGAAGGAAAACCTGCCGGGGGCTCGCCAGGCGCTCCAGACACTCAGTGAATGCTTCCGCGATGGTATCGAATCGGATGAAGCGATTGAGACTGCGAATCGGGCGATTGATCAGATCAAGGCGGCGTTCAGCGCGCAGACACCGGCGACCGCGTGGTTCCTGCAAACACTGGCCGCGCTGCAATCCGACCAAGGGGATCTGGAGGCGGCCAACGAAACCCTGGACGCTGCCGACACGTTGCTGAAAGAGATCGGACAAGTGCGTCACGTTCAGGCGTTTGATGTTTTTAACATGCGAGGTCTCTTAAAGTCGCAGGAAGGAGACGTTCTTGAAGCCATTCGCCTGTTTAACGAAGCCTTGTTGATTACGTCCGCGGACCTGGGCAGCACCCACCTTGATGCTGCCACGATCCTTACGAACATGAGTGTTTCGTATGAAGCCATTGGCGAAACGGCTCAGGCGGTTCGAGCCCAATTGCTGGCAACGCGAATCAGAGACCAGGTGTTGCCGCCGAAAGCGATCGAAGTGCCGGATACCTACGCGCGACTGGGAAGTCTGAAATCTGCCGACGGTCAATATCAGAATGCGATCGCAGACTTCAAGTTGGCCGCTGAACTGTACCGTGGACATTCCGACCAGGCTGCCAACGTCATTACAATGTTGCTACAGATTGGCGATGCCTATGAGTTGCTGAAAGATTACGAGGCTGCGGAGCTAAGCTACATCGCTGGCAATGGTGAGCTAAATCAGTTGGACGAAACTGACGCTTTGGCGTGGCGAAAAGCGATCATCATTCGGCAAGCTTTACTTGACCACGGTCGGGGTGACGACAGTGAAGCCCTCTCTCATCTCCGGGCTGCGGAAGACTTATACGATCAGGAATCACCTCAAAACGAAGACGGCCAGACTTTCGAAAATACCGGAAATATCTATGCCTCACAACGCGACAACGCAAGTGCGAAAAAGTATTTCGTGAAGGCTCTGAAGATTTATGCTGAAACAGATGGTGAGACCAGTGAAGCGGTGCTGCAGATTGATGAATTGATCGCAGATCTGGATGGTGCCAGAGACGGTTCGCTGGATGACGTCGTGATGACCTCAGACCTGAACGCCTACATGTTTGATGGCGAAGGCAATTTCCTGACCGCAGTACCGCCGTTGACCGTATTGAGCTGGAATGCATACACAGACGAAACCGACGAGCGATATGGTTTCTATACGTCGCCTTATGGTGACCATTTCGGAAACATTGATCAAACCCAGCTTCGCCGCGCACGCATGCTGCCGGGCTACTTTGAGGCTTCGGCTGAACTGTTCAGGAGTGTCGTTAAGGCAGTTGCAGATTCTCAATCAGCACTGCGAACCGGCGACACAGAAACCGCAAAGTCACTGTTGGCGGATGCCATCAAGCAGTGTCTCGCGGATGTTGGTGAAAAGTGCACGCTGACACTTTGGGTCAGAATGTTCGAAGTTCGATTGCTGGCGGAAACCGAAGGTGTTGAGGCTGCGGCAGATGCTTTGTCGGCATTGAAGGAAGTCATAGCAAATCGTCCGAAAGGGGATTACCCGATCGAAATGGACGCGCAGTCCGTGGCAGGAACACTGCTGCTGAAAATGGGGGAGCCTGAGGCAGCCGCAGAAAAATTCCGCACGGCCCGTGACATCGCCATCGAACGCCTCGGTACAAATCACATCGACGTTTTGGAATTGAATCGATTGATTGCCAAAGCATAGCAACAGCGCGACGACATCGAAGGCGCTGCCCAGGGACTTCGTGATGCTCTGACAATCGCCAAAGCGATCTACCATTCCGATGCACCGGAAGTCAGCGAAATCGAAATTGCTTTGTGCCTTGTCCTCACCCAAACAGAATCTCTTGATGAGGCGTTAGAACGTCTGCAGGCGATTACTGATGATGCAGACAAACTTTCCCCTCAGTTCCGCATCCTGTCATTTGTGCTGCTGGGGCGCGTGAACGTGTTGCTGGAGAAATACGACAACGCGAAAGAGCTGTTGCCTGTTTTGCTCACGCAGCTGCAGGAAATGGGGGCTGCCACAAGTCCTCCTGCTGCCGCGGTGCTGTCTGATCTCGGACGCCTGGCGATCGTCGATGAACAATGGGGCATCGCGGTCGAACGTCTTTCGGAAGCCGTCGCGATGAACGAAAAAATCGGGCAGACCAGCTCTTTCGAATATGGAAAGGCTCAGCTGTCCCTGGGAATCGCTCTGCTCGGAAAGGGAGAGCAGCAAAAGGCTCGCGAACAGTTCTCCGCCGCTGTGGAAACGTTCTCGCGATTGAATCGGACCGAAAGTACAGAAGCGAAAGAGGCCGCAAGTCGGCTGGCACAGATCAAGCCAGCTCCATCAACGGCCGCCATGACGCAGGCTCCTTTAGACGAAGCTGTGGCGGCTAAACTCCAGGCGGCGTCTGAGGCATATGAAGCCGGAAGGTTTGATGATGCGAAACAGGCGTATCAGCAGATTCTGGACGAAGCGAGTGATGACTTTGAAGTCCCCGACCTGGCACGTGCCGCTGCGTATCTGGGCAAGGCAAAGCTGTCGTTGTCGACCGATTTGGAAAAATTCGACGAAGGTGCGTTGGAAACAGCAACTCGCGATCTTGAGAAGCTGGGCACATCTCCTGATCTGCTGCGGGACGCTTTTCTGCTGCAAGCCTGCGTTGTCGTCGAACGTCGACAGAAGTTTTTGGCAATGGATCTGCTGAACAACGATCTGCTGAAAATCGGAGAAGCATTGCCCCCGAAGCAGCAGGTTACCACATTATGCTTAAGAAGCCGCGCACTGGCCATTGATGGAAATGCAAAGGAGGCGGTCACCACGGCTCGCCTGGCTCTCAAGAAAGCGCAGGAGTCGTTCGGACCGCAACACATCTACTGCCATTCCGCCCTGGATGCTCTGGGACACGCTTTGTTGACTGATGACAATGAAACGGCTGCTGTCGAGGCATTCGAAGAATCGCGACAGATCCTGCGTGCGTACCTGAACGACACCGTCGCCTATCAGCCGTTCGATCAACTGGCCAGTTTTCTGTCAGTCACTCAGGACTCCCTTCACGAAGCCGTGAGTCCACTGAGGGGCGGCGGGACGATGGAACAGGCACTGACGTGGGTGTTGAACGAAAAGAACCTGCTTCCCGCGTTTGCAGCTCGAGATGGCCAGATACGACGATTGTTGACAACCCCAGATCAAGAAACTGCCTACGATGCCTGGAGAAATCAGCGGTCGCAGCGTGCGGCCATTTCGCCGAGTGTATCGACGGCAACAGGTTCATTATTTGAGCAAGCGCAGATTCAGGAACTCCGTCAGGCGGAAGCCGCTGCACTGGAAAAGCTGCCGCCCAACGTTCAGAAACTGCTGACTGAGCCCATTATTCCCCATGTCACTGTGGAGGATATTCGCAAAGCGTTGAAACCGGATGAATTGTTCATCGAAATCATCCGGCTCAATGCCACCGAAGGGGCTCATCAATTAGCACTCGACAGCTACACCGAACGCGATTACTTCGCCTGGATCGTGCCCCCCGCCGGCGAGGGCTACCTGAGCGCGACGGACCTGGGCAGCAGTTTGATTCTGGATGGATTGTACACGGATGATGCCATACCGGTGCCGGAGCGGATCCTTCAGGATCTCAGGGACAACGGAGAGCAGGATGCTGCGAACAAATTTCACCGGTCGCTGCGCTCACTGGCAGAACAGATCTGGGAACCAATCAGTCGCAGAAGCATTCCTGAATCAACAAAGACGATCATCTTAAGTCTGGACGGGGAGCTGCAACACGTTCCCTGGGCTGCTTTGCCTATCGACGGCAGCAATCGCATGCTGATTGAAGACTACGCCATTCGGTACGTTTCATCGGGACGCGAACTGGTGCAACGTGCCAGGGAAACCTCAAAACGCCGTCAGTCACTCATTCTGTCAAACCCCGATTTTAATGCAGACATTCCCGGAGTTGCCACAGCAGGCGTGTCCGCTGAAAGTCTGTTTCCGAGGATCAAAGCGCCTCGTCTGTCGTCAGCAGACCTTGAGGCAAATGCCATTTTAGCCGACGTAACCCGCTACGCTGGTTCCCCGCCGAAGCGACTGACGGGAAAAGAAGCGTCTCAGGCCGCGGTTCTGGATGTGGACAGTCCGTTTGTCATGCATCTGGCGACACTCGCCATCAATCGAGGCGATGACAACACGATCGTCGTGTCTCGCAGCTACGAACTCACCGAATCGCGCGTCTTGCTGGAACAGAAGTCAGATGACGCAGCGTTTCGAAATCCATTTTTCCGCTGCGGCATTTTGCTGGCGGGATTCAACCTTGCTCCGGAAGCATCCAACGATATTGACGGCATTCTGACCGGCGCAGAAATCATCGCGCATGATTTGCGCGGTACGGAGCTGGTTGTCCTCAGCGGATGTCCGGGTGACCTGAAGGAAAGCGGACGGAAAATTGGGCCAGAGTTGCTGACCGAAGCCTTGCGACTGGCCGGAGC
>JAGQQS010000114.1 GCA_020426105.1 Planctomycetaceae bacterium | reverse complement strand
ATATGATGCTGAAATAAACCAGCGGACCTCAACAGACGTCCGAAAAAAGTACGACGCCGCGATGAATCCAACCGCCAAGGCGATCAATGTGGCACCGATGTTCAGTTGTAACGCCCCTGCTGTTCCTGGCCATGGCAGCAACACAGGCATTCGAGGTGGAAGATGCATCAGCACTGGAATCCCGCCGAACATCGCGGCAAGAATCAGGATCGAGCGTGTCGTTGTGATCCATCGACTGCACCACCACAGGCGACTGTCGCAGGCGACCAGATTTTCCGTTTCGCCTGTCACAACGCAAATACGCGGCAACACGATCCGGCCGACACCTGCCACAACTTTGTCATTAAACAAAAACTCCGTATCAGACGGCAATGCCGGTTCATCGCCCGTGACGGTCGGGGCTTGATATGGATTGAAGGTCGAGCCATTCTGCGCCATGAGTTTTTAACCGGTACAAAGCTGCATGCAATGAAAGAAACGATTTGTTCGACCTGTCGTTCCAATGCAAAAGGGAGACTGACTCGTTCTCTGTGATCTGCATTCAATCTTTGCGGAATTACCAATCGCCCGATGCGTTACCATTCGCATCCTTTGTCAGCAGACTGCGAAGGATTGAGGGATTGATAACCTTTTGCAGGAACCGTGCTGATCCATCTGCCAAGACAACCTGAACGCCTCCGTAATGCCACGACGAAAACATGCTGTCGGATTCTCCTTTCGTCGCTCCCGGGCCATTGATCGAGACCTGATTCACGACAAAATCGACTTCCCGCGGTTCGGTCCAGATGATTTTTGTTCCGCAGGCTTCAATCGCCAGAAGTGTGTTGGACGTTCCATCTTTGATCGCAGATAAAGGTGTGCCGCGTGCATTGTTGAAGATCGTTCTATCGCCAGTCGGAACCAGGCAGGATGTGTAATAGTTCCCGTGTGAATCTGACTGTTTCGGACGGGCCGGACAGGAATAGTCGTTGATCTTTGTTTGCTGTAAACGCAGATTTGTGACGCTGTTCCATGGTTCATGGAAATCGTATAACGCCGCGATGGTTTTTTCGTCGAGATGCGGCAACAAAGCAATACGCCAGGACATGGATTGCGGCTTCAATGCGGCCGGAGGGAACGTCTTCCAATCGTCGTGATAGTTGTGAAACGCCAAACCAATGTATTTGAGGTTGCTTCGGCATTGCGTTCGCATTGCCGCTGAACGTGGATGGACAATTCCAGCAGGACCGAATAATCCCCACATGAAAACGAAGCCGAACAAAACCAGAATCGTATGGTGGACTGGAATTCGGTTTGCTTTGGACAGGCACCAGACGCGGGCGATTGTGCCTGTAGAAATGATCAGAAGACTGATCGGCATCGCAATCCAGTATCGTGCCAGTTCGTACATCAATGTTTCCTCAACAGAGATTTGCACATCACTAGGCAACACAGAATTTAGCAAACGGCTTCGAGGAAAAGAATCTTGCTGCCAAGTGAGGGCAAATAATCATCGGCTGAATTCGCATGATGAACACCGAACCTCGCACACCAGCCGTGTGTCGCCGATAGACTTTTCTCAAATCTCGTTGAGCTGACGGTTGCTCGTTTGTGATTGTTCAGAGACATTTCGCTCATGCCACAGATCAATGTCAAAATTCATGTCATTACGCAGATCTTCGAAGGCGGCAACAAAAGCTGTCTGAGCGAAGCTTTGTTCTTTCCCGAAGTGACATGTCTGGATGACGATTTCGATGACGTACAGAATCTGGTCACGGAAAATGTGCTGTCGCTGTTGACGACAGTGCCGAATTCAGAGTTGTCGCACCGACTTCTGGCCGTGCCGCCGGAATTCTTTCGGGTGCAACTTGACGTGGAACCGGCTGAACGAAGTCGCAGCTGGAAAGAATCGGTGACTCTGGAATTGCCTGCGATCAAATGGCAGCAATCTTCAGATGCCGCTGTTGTCTATATCCCGTCGCTGGGCATCGAGATTCTGGCCAACAAGGCCGAAGATCTGCCGCGATTCATTGAAGATCAGATACGTCTTGCCCTCTTCAGAACAAAGACCACTCGATCTCTGAAATCACTCACTCTGCAAGCGCGGTGTCGTGAGGTGAAACTGAATTCCGTCAATGTCGAACATTTCGTGATTCCCCCGAAACAACAGGCTCAGGATGAACTCAAGCCCGATCCAAATGAGGACAAAGTCCTGACTAAAGTCGCGGATCTGATTTCAGGTCTTTCAATGAATCAGGCCATTGAACGAGATGAAGTCGTCTCGCAACTGGCGGACACATTGACAGGCCGCATCGCGCGCAGCGTGCTGCTTGTTGGTTCGTCAGGAGTCGGTAAGACAGCCGTCTTCAAGGAAGCTGTACGTCGCAGCACGGACCTTGGACTGGGTTTGTGGAAGTTCTGGGGAACAAGTGGTTCGCGGCTTGTTTCCGGCATGACGGGTTTCGGAATGTGGCAGGAACGCTGCGAAAATCTGCGCAAGGAAATGGTCAAGGAGAATGTCATTCTGCATGTGGGCTCTCTGATGGAGTTGATGGAAGTCGGTCGCAGTGAATGTCAGACTCAGGGCATCGCGTCGTTTCTTCGTCCAGCCATCGCGCGAGGTGAGATTCTGCTGGTGGCCGAATGCACGCCGGAGCAACTGTCGCTGATCGAACGCCAGGATGTCGCATTGTTGCGAGCATTTCTGCAATTGCGAATCGATGAACCTCCGCAGTCATCTCGCATCAGCATTCTGACAAAAATCGCACGTGTCGGCTGGACGTCCACAACCGAACTGTTTTCAGCGGAAGCCATTGCGGAGATCGAACGGCTGCATCGTCGCTTTGCAACGTACTCCGCCTTCCCTGCACGCCCTGTTCGGTTTCTGCAAAACCTGCGGCGAGATGTCGCGGCCAAAACTTTGCAACCAGAACATTCCGGACCAGTGATCTCAGAAGGCGATGTGACGCGAGCGTTCTCGCGGGAGACAGGATTGCCGCTGTGGTTGCTGGATGATCGAATTCCACTGGATCTTGCGAAGGCGGACACATGGATTTCGTCTCGCGTGATTGGTCAGCCGGAAGCGGTGTCACTGATCGTGAATCTTCTGGCAACGCTGAAGGCGAAACTCAACCGAGATCACAAACCATTGGCCAGTTTCCTGTTTATCGGTCCAACCGGCGTCGGTAAGACAGAGATGGCGAAGACCCTGGCCGAATATCTGTTTGGATCTTCGGGTAACAACGATTCGCGGCTGATTCGAATCGATATGAGCGAATACGCAGACGCGTTTGCGGTACAGCGTTTGATCGGTGGCACCACCGAAGCGGAAGGCGTGCTGACTGCGCGGGTTCGTGAGCAGCCGTTTGCTGTTGTTCTGCTGGATGAATTTGAAAAGGCTCATCATTCGTTGTTTGATCTGTTGCTGCAGATTCTTGGCGAAGGACGATTGACGGACGCTGCCGGGCGAGTCGCCGATTTTCGCAACTGCGTCGTGATCATGACCTCAAATTTAGGGGCGGCGACATTTGCGAAAGGTTCCGTGGGCTTTGGACTGAGTGATTCGGATGTCCGGCAGTCGCGTGATCATTTTGAAAAGTCGGTGCGTGAGTTTGTTCGCCCGGAACTCTTCAATCGCATCGACCGAATCGTGCCGTTCTCACCGCTCGATCGCTCGACCGCGCGGAGGGTGGTGGAGCGACAACTGGATCTGATTCGACAACGCGATGGATTGAAATATCGTCGCGTCAACTTCAAAGTGTCGGAAGCAGTGATCGACTATCTGCTGGAGCATGGCTTCGAAGCTCGGTACGGCGCGCGGTCTCTGAAGCGGGTGATGGAGAAAGAACTGCTGGCACCGCTGGCTCAGAAGTTCAATCGCTACGCCACGGATACGGTACTGAGTGCGGAATGTGGCGTCGAAGATCGAGGCGAGACGGTTTCACCAGCGGAGACTGCTTATTTGAAGCATATCGTTCGAGCCCAGGCAGATTCTTCAGGCCGTGTGCTGTCCTCAATCGGAGCAGATGCAGGGCAGTTGGAAATGGTGACTCAATTGCAGTCGCTGCGGTCTCGTTTGCAACGCCTGAAGGCAAGTTCGGTGATGCTGAATCTTGAGAACCGTTTGTTTCAACTGGAACGCACTGAACGACGATGGAACAACTCGGCTCGGCAATCCACATCAATGCTGCTCGCGCGTCACGAATTGAATCAACGACGCGACTGGCTGATGAAGTATGATCAGTTTCTTGCAGAGATCGTCGGCCATGAAGATGCCGCGTTGATGGCGTTATACGCCGAGGACGCCCAACAATTGATGTCGAGCGCCGATATGCGAAAACTCATCTTGAAGGGCAAAGAGCAGTTCTCCGAGCGGCTTCTGGACCTGCTTGATCTGCAGACGGAAAAGCCGGACGAAATCCGTCTCCTGCTGGTTGCCGACGATTCTTCCGCGTTGCAGCAACTGGCGTTTGCATATTGGTCAATCGCCAATGAAATGGACGCCGTTACAAATGCATGGGCGTTTCTTTCAACAGGCATAAAACGAGAATCGCTGCCCGAGGATCTCTGGAATCTGGAGACACTCAAATGGGATCAGCTTCCACAGATTCCAGGCAGGGAGCAACCCGAAACGTGGCAACTTGTCGTCAAGCAAGCAGCGCCCGACGGGACGTTAAAGCCAATTTTGTTAAGTCAGCGGGTTGCTGATCCGAAAACGTTTTTCAATGGGGACATCGAAGGCGTTCTCGGATGTTTTTTGGAAATCCTCGGCCCGCGCACGTATCAACGATTCGTTCGCGAAGAAGGTCTGCACCGTTTTCGATTCACCGAGAACAACCAGGAATGCAGCGTCTTCACAGATCTTGTTGCGTTGGATAGATATTTGCCGCCGCAGGGAATTGATCGTCGAGGCAGCGTGACTCACCCGACAAAATGCCGCGATTACGATTACGCCAGAATGCGAATCGCCGACCCTGCAATTGATGAAACCGCGACGTTGTCTGACGGGAATCTCAGTCGCAGTCTGAGTTCGCTGTTGCTTCGCCGTCACATGATCGCAGCGGAGGCGATGATCGAATAATGTTGATCACCGTACCTGTTTACATCCAAACAATGTCCACAACAACCGGAAAGCCGCCGGACTATGTTGTGCGTCCACTGTTCTTTTCGTCGCCGGAGACAAATTCGCAGTTTCTGCAGAGTGCACTGAATAAGCTGACGCATCGCCTGCGGGAAATGTTTGTGGAGCTTGGCAAAGACCAGCGTCACGACGCGCTGGCAGCGTGGACGTATTGTCCGGAGGTCGAAACAAAGCGGTGCGAAGTTCGCATCGAAGTTGCAAAACAATCCGCACGTCTCAAGCTCCTCCTTGTGATGATGCAACAGTTCGATCGACGCATCGCGTTCACGCCTGCGTTTCCCGAACTCTGGTTCGAAATTCTGAAAGACCAGATTCCTGCAGACCGTTTGGCAGAATCGATCACCGAGTATCTGAAAACGTCCTATGGTCAGTCCGGTGACGGCAGGGTACTGAATCTTGAGCGGTATTCGCTGAAGGGAAATGCATGGGTTTCAGAAATTGAGTTTCGAATCAAGCCGCCCCGAGTGCGTAAAAAGAAGGCTGACAATCTTTTCGCCTTCCTGGGGGCGTCCGAAACGGTAGACGGCGAATCGGAACTGTACCGCGTCGGACGTTGCCTGAATCATTTGTATCCGCAGGATCTGAACCGCGTGATGTTGCGGGATCATGAAGTTGATGAATTGTCGCGACTTCTGACTGGCGATGATCGACGTCCTGTGCTGCTGCTGGGACCGCGGCAGGTCGGCAAGACGGCAATTCTGCACGAATACGTTTTCCAGCTGGTCAGAAAAGTCGGCAATCCACATCGAGACAAACAAGCCGTTTGGCTGCTGTCACCGCAACGCTTGATTTCAGGGATGTCTTATGTGGGCCAATGGGAAACTCGTTTTCACGCCATCACAAAACACGCCGCCCTGCGTGATCTGGCTTTGTACTTTGACGACCTGCTGGGACTGTTTCAGGCTGGCGTCACCAGTCAGTCAACGCTCAATGTTGCCGCGTTGCTCAAAACTGTTCTGGAGCGTCGACAGGTGCGTATCGTCGCCGAAATGACTCCGGAAGCGTTTCGCATTCTTCGTGAAAAGGATCGTGGTTTCGCAGATGCATTTCATGTGATTCGCCTGGACGAAATGTCCAGCGACGACAATCTGAGAGTCCTGTTCAGTCAGCAGCGGCAGCTGGAAATTCGTCACCGTTGCCGTTTTGCGATCGACGCATTGCCGGCCGTTATTGACTTGCAGCGTCGGTATAATCGCAACGTTGCATTTCCCGGCAAAGCAGCCGCATTTCTGAAACGTCTCGCAGTAAAATTGGAAGGTGAATTCTCTTCTGCGGAATCGACGAGAAACGAAAAACCACAGCCATCGCTGGTGACGCGCGATCGGGTACTTGATGCCTTTCATCAGCAATCGGGACTGCCGCAATCGTTCCTGGATCAGCATCAGACACTCGCAGCCGACGACATCACAAGGAAGCTGCGTGAACGATTCATAGGCCAGCCCGACGCCGTCAGCGCAGCGGTTGAGATCATCAGCATCGCGCGGGCGAGACTGAATGATCCTACGCGACCGATTGCTTCGCTGCTGCTGTTGGGGCCGACCGGCGTTGGCAAGACAGAATTTGCAAAATCGCTTGCCAGTTATTTGTTCGGCAATTCCGAGCGTTTACTTCGATTCGATATGAATGAATACGTCTCTTCAAACGCGGTGCCTCAACTGGTCGGCACGTTTGCTCAGCCCGAAGGGCTGCTGACCGCAGCCGTGCGCCGACAACCGTTTGCCGTTGTCCTGTTTGATGAAATCGAAAAAGGTCATCCGGATGTATTTGATCTTTTGCTGCAGGTTCTGGGCGAAGGTCGCCTCACGGATGCTCGCGGACGCACGACAGATTTTTCGAATACCATCATTGTTCTGACATCGAATCTGGGAACTCAGCGATCAGAAGCAGGGCTGGGTTTCGGAGCATCTGCAGGTCGCGATGCCAGTGCCTCCGTACGGGCGGCGGAGAACTTTTTTCGTCCTGAATTCTTCAATCGACTGGATCGCGTCATCCCGTTCGATCGTCTTTCGCGTGAAGACATGCAGGGGATTGCTCGTCATTTGATGTCGGATGTTTTACATCGAGACGGGCTCATTCGGCGGCAATGTGTGTTGAACACATCATCGTCAGCTGTCGATTGGGTAATTGATCAGGGGTACAATCCGGTCCTCGGCGCGCGGGCTTTGAAGAGGGCCATTGAAAAGGAGTTGACTCGCCCCATCGCGGCGTTTCTGGCGGCCAACAGCATTGATCTCCAGGCATCCACTGTCAGCGATGCTGGATTGCTGCTAATAGATATCGAACGGGCTGAACGCGGACTGTCTGTGGCCGTACGAGCATTACGAGATCGCCCGTCGTCACCTGCGATTTCCGCAGAGACGCACACAGATATTTCCACGGCCCTTCAGAGATGTCGCCATTCGCTGAATTCGCTCACCGAAATGCTGCCTGCCTTAAAAGTCGATGGCGGATTCGAAACGCGAATGTTGTCGCCCACGCAAACTCGATATCTGCTTGTGCAGGATGAAGTCCCGAGACTCAAAGCGTGGCTCGATGAATTACAATCGGCTCAAATGGCAATGCGACAGCAGGGGACGATGGGAATCGTACGCCAGTCCGGCCGAACATCTCCATTGCGTCCGGACTTTATTCGTCGGCGCGGTCCTTCTCACGGCAACATCATCAACCGCGCAGCGGCCGATGATGAAATTCACGACTACCTCGAAACACGATTTGACGGACCAATACGTGACGTAAATCTGGTTGAGGAAACTCCCCGGCTTCTCGCCCGCATCCAATGGGTTCAAGCCGTTGCCTCAGCGCCCGTAGAACGTCTCGACGAATCCGTGACGCTGCACATCCAGGCGCTCGATCCGACGATGACAAACATCGTCGAGTTGCTGACTCAACGCCTGCAAGAAACGTGGAACGACGAACTTGGTCTGGAGACTACTGTAGAATCTGTCGCGGGAAAGCATCATTTTCGGATCATTCATGTGAAAGGAGTTCTGGCAACTCACTACTCATTGGTCGAATGTGGTTTTCACGCGGTTCTGTCTTCTTCCGCACCGTCACCAAAAATAATTCTCGTGCAACGACATAACGAACCAATTGAAGAAGTCATTGTCCGAAAGGTAACGATCGATGCTGCGAATCCAGCCAGGACGTTTCCGTCAATTGAAGAACTGCAGCACGCAGCATGGAGCGAGTTGGCTCAGATCCAGAAGCAATGGTGAAGAAGTTTCTTCGTTTAACCCGTGGCCGAAAGGCCAGGCCGTAGCACGTTGCACACCACCTGGCCTTTCGGATTAGACGACTACATCAACATCCCGTCACGGCCCCGGCGCGGGACGTGGTGGCCCTGCCGGGCCTCAACTTAACGATACCAACTGGCAACGTTTCCAACAAAATGTGTTTACCTTCCGCGATTTCGTACTTTTCGCCGCGTCGTCGTTAGTCGGCGGCATTTCTTAAACTCAACGATCACACCATCACCATGCCAACCTTTCGATGTCCGGTCCTCATCTGGCGAAACACATCTGGCCTGTATACCGCGAGCCTGGTCGAACAAGACGATCACGCCGCGGTGGCGAACACTCCACGCGAGGCACTCGAACAACTTCGAAGTCTGTTAGACTGGCAGTATCGTGAAAACCCCTGGCGCGATGTGCCGGACCTGAAAGATTCGGAACTGATGACATTCAAAGTCCCGGTGCGTCCGGAATACCGCGACGATGTCACTCATCGACGATTTCCGGTGCAGCAGCCACTTGATCTTCGAGTCTACTGTGTCATTGGCAAACAACTCGGCGGACCGCGGCTCGCGTCAATCCCAATGATTGGATTACGATTGAACCTCAGCGAACACGACGACGTCAAAACCATGATCCCGCAAATGGTTCAGCGCTGGTTTGAAGCTTACACACCGCGTCAGCTTTCGCGATACATCGCACCGGAAGAAGTTTTCCTTGAGGACGTATTTGTTTCTATCGACACAAATCGAGACGTCGTCCGTCCGCGATTGACAACCGAGCTGCTGCAAAAGATTGCTGATCCCCTGGGAGATTCGAAAGTCCGGTCTTTGTACGGACGTGCGTGGGAACGTGATCGAGAAGTCGAAGAATTTGCCCGCCAATTGCAGTCGGAACGCGGCAACTGGCTGTTAATTGGTGAACACGGAACCGGAAAAACCACGCTGCTTTGTGAAGCGGTGCGTCATGTTGAACGACATCTCAACTCGGAAGAAAAAGCCGATGACGATGCCTGGTTGATGAAGCCGGTCCGTCGATTCTGGCAAACCAGCGCGGGGCGTTTGATTTCGGGAATGAAGTACCTTGGACAATGGGAAGAACGACTCGAAGGCGCGATTCGTGAGCTCGTCGAGATTGATGGAGTGATGTGTATTGAAAGCCTGCTGGATTTTGTGCGCGTGGGTGGACGTGAGGCGACCGACAGTTTGGCATCGTTTTGTCTGCCATATCTTCAACGCGGCGAATTGCGGATAATTGCCGAAGTGTCACCGACTGAGCTGGATGCGGTGCGTCGTCTGCTGCCCGGCTTTCCGGATTTGTTTCAATCCGTCACTCTTTCACCTCTGGACCAACCCAGAGCAATCCGTCTGCTGGAACGAGTGGCCGAGAATATCGCATCTCAGGCAAAACTTTCGGTCAGTGTTAATGCTGCGTCCAGAACGGTGCGGCTGTTCCAGCGATTCCAGCCCTATCACGCCTTGCCCGGTGAAGTTGTTGCGTTCTGGCGAGACTTGCTGGATCGCAAAGCCAGAGACGTTAACAGAACACTCGATGCGGACAGTGTGCTTCAGACATTTCTGCAGCGAACAGGTCTGCCGGAGCGATTTCTTCGCGATGATGTACCGATGCCAAGGGAAAGCGTGATCGCTGATTTTGAGTCGCAAATCATCGGTCAGCGAACGGCGTGCGAGACTGTCGCAGATGTCGTCGTGCAATTCAAAGCAGGTATGAATGATCCGCAAAGGCCGCTGGGAGTTCTGCTGCTCTGCGGTCCAACCGGCGTCGGCAAAACGGAACTTGCCAAAGCGGTTTCGCGATGTCTGTTCGGTGCTTCAAATGGTGTCGATTCTACGACAAATTCTGCAGTCCCGACGCCGCGGATGATTCGCATCGACATGAGCGAATACTCTGGACCATGGGCCGCTGATCGTCTTCTGATGCAGTCCAATGGCGAGTCCTCGGATTTCCTGCAACAGATTCGCCGGCAGCCATTCAC
>JAGQQS010000113.1:7174-12942 GCA_020426105.1 Planctomycetaceae bacterium | reverse complement strand
TTTGCCAGAGCCGAATCGGCCGCTGTGCGCAGGACCTGCGGCGTAATGTGATGAATTGCGCCGTTCGTCAGATAAACGTTCTCGCCGCGAATGCGATCATGACGCGGCACAATCACCATATCAAAGCCTGACGGATCAACACACGGATCCTGAATGTGCACAGTATAAATCTGGTGTCCGAACCGGCGCTTCAGCCACAGAGCGGGAACTACGCCGTGGCGACCACAGGAAATAACGATGCGCGGCGGCCGCTGGCGAATCTGGTCCGGATTGCGAAGCACGAATGTTGATTGTGGTAACAGTGACGTCGGCACGAGCGACCACGGAAACCTGAGCCGAGTCTCCATGCACTGAAATGGAATCTCCAGCGCCTGAGCAAGGCCCTTCATCTGGCTGACCATCCCCGCCAGGCCTTTGCTGATGCACCAACACGCAGGAGATGACCCGCTTGCGGCAGTTTCAGCTTGATTGCAGTCTTCCATGACCTGGCTCGTAGGCGCCTGGCAGAATGGTCGACAGAAAATCGAACATCTCTCCAGATTTCGCGGCAGATTAGATGTCCACACCAACTACGTCAATAGTTGTTTGAAGGTCTTCTCATTCACCACGCAACGGGGCTCTCCGGACGCATCGTCGGTCGGCCCCGAATTGGCTCAAAAGCCAGCGATTTGTCTCAGTAACGTCTTGATACGGCGCGGGATTGCCGTCAGGGGACGCATAACCGCACGCAGCAAAGTTGCCTGTCGCCATGCCCTGTCTGACAAAGTCATGGGCCCCAGGACGTCGATTTCTGCGTCTTTGCTGAAATCGCTGGCCCGCTGCGTGATATCTGACATCGAAGGTTCCTGAATCGCCACTTGCGGTGACACAGCGGCGATTGAGGTCCAGCGATGCAGATGCAGAGAATACCAGCGATCGATGACGACGTTCTTCGCGGTCCAGGACCAGATGTCCTGCTCAGATTGAGGAAACTCCTGCAGCAGCCGACGCATCACCGACTGGTTGACGAGGTAAGCGTGAGTTGTGCTGGCTCCGCCGATTTGATAAATCCAGCGTTCCGTGTCGATCGCGCTGATACGTCGAACAGGCGTCCCGGGGGAATCGAACCCGAGGTACACAAATCCGAACGTTTCGCCGTGCGTCCTGAGAAACGCAGCCAACTGCCGGCCAAGCGGTCCGTCAAAACAACTCACAAACTGTGCATCATCTTCGATCATCAGGACCCATTTCCAGCCTCGATCGATCGCGATCCGCATCGCGTTGCGATGGGAAACGGAGCACCCCGCGCGCCCGGCCCATGTTTCCGGCCGCCGGGTACGCCGAAACCAGTGGGATGTCAGATATCCATCAATTTTTTTACCGAGCACAGCGGAAACGCGATGCAGTTTGTCTTCCGGCACGATCCCTTTCAGATGCTCTCGAACTGTTTCCCAGCGATCTGCGCGATGATCCAGATTGATGACCATCGCCGCATCAACAATATTCCAGAAAGATTCCGATTTCCGGGTGTGTGCGGGGTCGGCGGAATTGTTCATGAAGCGCCATTTGAGCTGCAGAAATGTTGGGATTGCGGCGTTTTCACCGTTGCCGAATAATAGACGCAGACTGTGAACTACCGATATTCAAAATACAAGACTGAGGCGAACCGCCACGATGGCCGCGTCTAACTCCCGTCAACGCTCTGTCCCGCCTGATCAGGAGGGCCGGATCGTAGTAAAATTCGTGGCGAAGGGACATTCCAAACAACATCAGGAAATTTTTCGCCGCCAGTTTCCAGGGAAGAGCTGCCGCTGGGGTCGCTGCGAATTCATTTTCGATCCGGATGCGCGACACTACGACTGGCTGGCCGTCTATGACGATATGGCCCCGTCACCGGGCGAACGCTTTTCAACGCGCATTGAATCTCTGGCCTGCGCACCGCAGCACACACTGTTCATCACGATGGAGCCCTCATCCATCAAAACGTATGGCTATGATTTCCTGGACCAGTTTGGAGTTATCGTCACGAGTCAGGAACCATGGGCGATTACGAATCCCCAGGCCGTTTACACGCAGCCGGCACTCCGTTGGTTTTACGGTGAATCGAAACAGCATTTGCGAACCTGGGACGAGATGACGCAGTCGCCGCCGGAACACAAGACCGGCAACTTGTCGGCCGTTTGTTCCAGTAAACAGCAAAAAAATACGGTGCATGCGGATCGTTATGCCTGCACCATGCGGCTGAAGGAACTGATCCCGGACATGGCATTATTTGGTCGCGGTGTGCGGCCGGTTGATGACAAAGCAGACGCACTGGATCCTTACCGCTACCACATCGTGATCGAAAATCATCAGGCCCCCCATCACTGGACGGAAAAACTGTCCGATGCATTTCTGGGCCTGACCCTGCCTTTCTACTTTGGCTGCCCCAATGCTGCCGATTATTTTGACCCGCTGAGTTTTATCCCCATTGATGTCCGTGATCCGGATGGCGCCGCGAATATTATTCAAAATGCCATTGCCACCAATCAATATGAGCGACGACTGCCCGCGATTCGAGAATCCCGTCGGCGCTGCCTCCACGAATATAACCTGTTCGCCGTTATCGCTCGCGAAGTCGAACAGCGCTTTGATCCCTCAGCGGCCGTCGTTCCAAACACCCTGCTCTACAGCCGTCACGCGAGTCGCAAACGCAGCCTGCTGCATGCCGTGCGTTTCAGCGTGGAACAGTTCCGGATGACTGTCCGCCATCGTCAATTCAGACGCCGTCAAAAAGCCGCTTAGTTTTGTAAATCAGCAAATCACTCTGCCGGTGAGCACTCAGGATTACCCAGACATTCCGTAACCCGTCTTACAGCGTGCCGGAGCAAGAAATTTACACCTCGGGAACAGTGGCAACATGCAGCCGAATACACCAGCAATCGCCCGTCGAAACGAATCGCTCAATGTCGTTGTCACCATGGACAACGCGCCAAAAAACCTGGAGCTTTTGTCGCCCGGCTCGCGGTGTCAATGGGGGCGATGTCAATTCCTCCTGAATCCGGAACCAGGAACCAGGGCAGATTTCTGGATTGTTGTCGCCAATGGACGTCCGGTCGATTACATGCAATGCTCTCCACAGAACACGATGCTGATCGTCCATGAGCCTCTCGAAAAGAAGGTTTACCCCTTGAGGTATTACCGCCAGTTTCAGTGGCTGATTGATTCACACGACCAGTCGCAACATCCTCGCTTGTCAATCGATGCGCCGGGACTCTGTTGGCACGCCGGTCTGGACCAGCGACACAACGCATACACCTTTGGATATGATCATCTGGTTTCGCTGCGGATGCCGGAAAAACACAACCGCATTTCCGTTGTCTGCTCGAACAATCGCTTCACGCCCGGGCAACGCCTGCGCCTGGACTTCCTTGCCGAAGCGAAACGGCAACTCGGTGATCAGATTGTGCATTTTGGCCGGGGCTTCACGCCCGTCGCGGAGAAGATGCAGGCGATCCTGCCTTATCGTTTTCATCTGGCTCTCGAAAACTGCCAGTACCCGAATTACTGGAGTGAAAAAATCTCCGACGCTTATCTGAGCTGGGCGTTTCCCATATACGTCGGCTGCCCGAATCTGGAACAGTTCATCCCTGCTGATTCCTTCGTCAGAATCGATCCCGCAAAACCCGACGAATCCATCCGGACTCTGCGAGCGATGCTTGATACGCCCGTTTCACAACATGAATACGATGCTCTCGCTGCTGGTCGCAACGCGGTCCTGAATCACTGGAACCCGTTCGCTGTCTGGTCTCGCTGGGCCGAAGCCCGCTGGCAACCCGCAGAACCACAACACACCATCATCCGTTCGCATAAAGCATTTCGCTCGATGTTCCGTGGATACATTTATCGCCTGCGAAACCCGTTGCCTGCCAGCGCAGACCGGGCGGCATAAAACAGCCTCGGACAGCGCATGTCGGCCGACTATTTCGTTTCCCCCGGAACCGGCGGCAACTGATTCTGCAGCGCCGTCACGACTTTGTCGCCAGGAATCAACCTGTTCGTCAGTTCAAGGGAATCCCGAGCCTGGTCGATCGCATTCAACATGACGTAGTGCGACGACAGCAGAAACCTCAGTGACGCCGACTCAGGAAATTCTTTCGCGGTTTTTTGGAGTTCTCGCAGCGATGCCAGATACGCTTCCTGAGTCGCGAAATACAGCCTCGCCTCACTCCACGACCACGCATTTTTGATCGATAAAGCATCGTACATGGCCGCCGCGGAATCCTCGAATTCATGTCGAGCAAATCGTGTCATCGAATAAGCCACCAGTACGTCCGCCTGGTCTGCGTACTGATCCGCAAGTGCCGCCGCAATTACCGCTGCCGCCTCTGTGTTCCCACGACGCATCAGGCTCTGAATTCGTGTCACGCCAGGTTGCGGATCCATTCCAACATCAATCACCACGCCCCCCGGTCCAACTTCCACCGCGGGGAAACGGTCTACGGGAGTTCCATAGTTGGGCGGCGGCGTGAACGCCGGTGGACAAGTTCGCCTGGGACACGGTCGCACCGGAACCGGTTGATTCATCGCCGGATTTGTCACAACGACGCCGACATTACCACCTGACCCGATGGAAATCTGACTGTCCCCGGTTCCGATGATGAATCCGTTTTTCCCGGGCCCGACCACGATTCCACCGCGTCGTAACGACACTCCACCGCCGCTGCCAGCATGGCCTCCGGTGCCCACGGATTGGCCGCCACTGCGATTTGCCGGGCTGCCGGAATAAAACTGAATGTTCCCGCTTCCATCAATGCCAACGCCATGGAATCCATCGGACTGATCGAAATGACCAATGACTCCACGTCCCCCCTGCCCTGCAACGATACGACTCTGACCATTTCCGACGCGCAACTGAAACTGAGCCAACGCGTCAACTGCGTTGCAGCTCAGGAGCATCAGGGCGATTGCTGTCACGGCCAGCGGACGCGTGAAAACAGGAGCGGAAAAAAGGACTGGCAAACTGCTGAATTCTTTTTCGAACAACATGATGACTTCCCCTTTGTTATAAATGGTGCTTCCTGGCCATATGATTTGTGAAAGAGATCAAATCTGTGCGATGTCACGTCGGACCGTCAGTGCCTGTGGGCCAAAGTGGCAACTCACAACAACCATGCATCGCTTCGAGTGCTGTGAGAGCATGAATGCTCCGGATGGCGCCGTATGGCGCTAAGCCGTATGGCGCTGAGCCGTATGGCGCTGAGCCGCCGATCCCGAGGCCACACGCTCGACAAGGGCAGGAAAACCGAATCATCGACTCGCAATCCGGTACAGCTCAAAGCCCGACTCGATTAGAGCCGGGCTTCAGTGGACGCTGATTGATACATTTGCACGTCGCATCGTCTAGCGGTGACCAAACGGGTTGCCGCGATGAGCACTGTAGTTGCCCGACATCGCAGAAGACGGCAACGTCGATGGGCCGAATGAATGGCTCCGGACGTGTGTTGTACCTGCAGCAGGATAGTTCAGCGTGGAAGACCGGGAGGTTACCGGTGATGCGGTATTCCGGAACGCGCCTGAATGATTTTCGAAACTCCGGGTACCACTGGAAAACGTGCGGTTTGCGGTGCTGCCGCTGTATGAACCGGAGTTATAAACTCGGTTCGAAGATCCAGAGTAATTGCCTGAGTTATACGGTCCGGGATAGCCAGTTTGCCGACCAGAGACGCCCACCCCGACACTGCCACCATTTCTGCCGACAACCCCCACGCCGACACCGCCATTTCCCACACCAACACCCACGCTGCCGC
>JAGQQS010000113.1:4587-7121 GCA_020426105.1 Planctomycetaceae bacterium | reverse complement strand
CCACACCAACACCCACGCTGCCGCCATTGCGGCCGACAACCCCCACGCCGACGCTGCCGTTCCCCACACCAACACCCACGCTGCCGTTACGGCCGCCCACGCCAACCCCGATGTTACCACGCCCGACACCGATACCAATCTGAGCCTGAACAAGATCGTTCATGCACAGAACCATTGTCAGTGCCACCAGTGTTTTTACGCTGCTACGGACCATGACTCATCTCCTCAGAACAAATGTTTGATTCGTTTCAGGACAACCATTTGTCCTTCACTACTACTCATTTGCCGACAGAGACGAGTTGTTACAGCCAAAACAAATTTTTCTGAAAACTTACGCGGCGCTCCGCTGCCAGTTCTCCCAGACAAAGTGATACTGGTAAGTTGGCTGATGGCTGGCCTGCAGACGCTGCAGAATATTGTTCATGCGCGTCTCAGAATCGACCGCGAGGTTGTGAAACTGCACCTGGATGTTTTCCACTCGCGAAGCCAGTCCGGTGTCCAGCATGCGTTCAAGCAGCTCGTATTCACCACCTTCAATATTGATCTTCATCAGATCAACGCGGGGCACATCATGCTCCGCAAACCAGGCGGCCGCATCGACAATCCGGATCGTCTCCTGCGCCCCTTCGCTGTGAAACATCGAACTGGCATCTGCTGACAGGCCGATGCGTTCGTCGCGGGTTGTACTGCCGAGCCCGCAACGGTGCACGTGGATCGCTTCGTTGCCATCAAACCGCCGCACAATTCCGTCCGCAAACGACTGAACCGGTTCAAACACATGAACGGTGCATCCATAACGCTCGTGAATATTGTGTGCCCAGTCACCACGGTAGCCGCCAAGATCGAGGACAACGGATTCGGAGTTAAGACTGTAATTGAGCCGAAGCGTCTCGTCACCGTGATCGGATCTCCAACGGCGCATCGCCCTGTCTCGATCGGTGGGAAAGTACTTCTTCTGTAGACTGCGTCGAAGTTTGATAAGAAATCGCATCCGTGACTCTCGCTCGTGAATCGGTGCCGCATCTTCGCGACGGAATTGACGTATTGTCTCTGAAAACTGTAGCACGATTGCCTCCATTCCGGGGAGACCACTTTTGGAGTGAACGGCACAGATGACCGCGAGAATCCGGAACGCTGCCCAAAACTCACAATTCTCGGAAAATTCTTCGACATCTCGGGTTGCAACAGCGAACGCTCGACAGGAATCCTGCCTGGATTTCCATGCGTTTCACCTCGCCGCAAAACATCGCGGTCCGTTCTGAACCAAGCGACGGGCTGATCTATGCGCTGCGGCGCCGGGTCAGTTCCTGATCGGGAATTTCAATCTGGTACCTCCGGGCAATCATTTCAGCACAGCGTTCCGCTTCGTTCAACAGTCTACCCGCAATGGGCGCGGGCAAGCGCACATGAAACAGATTGAAGGGAGTGACCAGTTTTCGCGAAATCAGCGAATCAACGCAACGCGTGACGCGGGAATCACGCGAGGGAGAGAGCTGCAGAATCCCCACAGCAGCACCCGCCGTGAGCGCCTCAAAAATCATCGAGACACTTTCGTTCGTAACCCAGACATTGGCCATTGTTGTCAGCTGCGCAGGCAACCACTCGGAATTTGTCTGTTCCACCGGTACGAGGCGACCGCGACACCCGGAGGCCTGCCAGGCCGACAGGAACGTGGCTGGCGTCCTGCGAGAGGTTGAAATCGTCCATTCCATCGCGGGACTGGCCTCGATGACAGATTGGACCTGACGCAGGACATCGGAATCCGACCAGCCGAAATGTCTGGACGGGCCGCCGATCAGCATCAGGCCGCGATCCGGGATCCGCGCAGAACCAGGTCGAATTCGGTTGATCGCGCCTTCAGTGATCATGACGTTTGGCGGAATTTTTATGAGTCCATCTGCGGCCGGCACGAGGCACAGATCGAACAGTGCCAGTGGTAAACTGGGCTTCATCAATACAATTGATTTACCACCAAACCATGTTGCAGCAGCCAGCAAGGGAAGATGTGTGGCATGACCAGCTCCTATGATAAAATCGGGCAAGCGATACCGACGGAGCATATTCAGGGGGCGAGGCAGCAGACAACGGACTCCATTCAGCATCTGCGACACATCGATGTCCTGGCAAACGATCGGCACCATCCGACCAAGTGCCTCGGTCAGTCCGAGAACCTGATTGCGATGGCCCGCTCTCCCGTCCAGAAAGCGCCAGACACAGACCGCTCGGGAATCCGCACCAGCGGTGCTTTGGTTATCGTCCGGACGAAACAATCAGGCGGCCTCGCGACTGGAAAGTTGTGACTGTTGCAGTGCGCGGTACGCCGGACAGGACCTGAGTAACTCCTCATGAGATCCGTTGGCGATTACACGCCCCTGATCCATAACGACAATTCTTGTCACCAGGTCAAGAAAAGTTCGGTTCAGAACATGACTGATCACAAAGACGGTGCGTCCGCTGGAAAACTGTTTCAGAACTTTATGAATCGTTTCTTCGCTGGCCGAATCGACGGCTGACGTTGCTTCGTCCAGAATCAG
>JAGQQS010000113.1:0-4500 GCA_020426105.1 Planctomycetaceae bacterium | reverse complement strand
CCCACGACTGTATCAAAGCCATCCGGAAGCTGCGAAATAAACTGCATGGCGTGTGCCTGGCGGGCGGCATCTTCGATCTGCTTACGTGTCGCGTTCGGATTTCCGTACCGGATGTTCTCGTAAATCGTGTCGTTGAACAGCATGGTCTCCTGCGTCACCAGTCCAATCTGGCTGCGCAGATCCAGCGTCCGGAACTCACGAATATCGACACCGTCAATCTGTACAATTCCCTGAGTCGGGTCAATAAACCGCGGCAGCAGACTGATCAGCGTGGATTTTCCTGAACCGTTGCCACCCACGATGGCGACAACCTCGCCGAATTTGACCTCCAGCGTCACGTTCTTGAGAGCCAGCGGGCGTTGCTGTTCTTCGTCAATCGAACCCTGGTATCGAAATGAAAGATCCTGAAACAGGATCGTGGACGAATGTCGCACCATCACCCGCGGCTTGCGTGGCTCAGGAATAATGGACTTCTCATCGATCAGCTGAAACACACGTTCACTGCCGGCCATGCCTCGTTTAATTTGTGTGAAACAGCCCGACAACCGGCGGACAGGATCCAGGGTTCCCAGCAGCAATGCATACAGCATCGAAAGTTCTGCAATGTCCATCGGGCGATTTGCCAGCTGAATACCCCACATTTCATTGGTATTGCGGAGCACCAGATAAGCACCGGGGCCCAGCGCGGCGAACATGGCCACGAGAGCCATGATCTCGGTCAGCGGTCGAATGAGAGAACCCAGGCGAACTATTTTCATGGAGTCTTCATAGTAGCTGCGGTTCGCATTCAGAAACTGCTTGCGGTGGCGCCGATATCCGGAGAATGCCATGACGATTTTCGAGGCGCCGAATGTTTCGGAAATCGTGTTGTAGATCGTCGCCATGCTTTGCATCGAACGGTGCGACGCATCACGCAGCATTTTCCCGAAGCGATGAAACATGTATCCCAGCAGTGGAACCACAGTCACTGTAAGGAGCGTCAGCCGCCAGTTGACCCAGAAGGCAACACCAATACAGCCGGCCGCTTTCAACGGTTCGCGCACCATGGAGACGCCGAAAATCCGGATTGTGGCCGTCATCTGCTCGATGTCATTTGTCATCCGTGACATGAGCGACGAATCGCCGATGCGGTGCAGCGTCTGATAGTCGAGACGCAGCGCCGTGCGAAAACAGGCCTGGCGAATTGAATTGACCGTCAGTTGCACGACGCTGCCGACAAGGAGTTCCTGAAAGTAGGTGAACATGCCTTTCAGGAGCGTTGCCATCAGCAGAATCGCGAGGATGGCGATGATGGTATCAAACTTGTCTTTGGGGACCCACGGCAGCGCGTTCTGCCGGATTAGAGTCGCGAACGCCAGACTGTTCTGCGCCACACTCAACCTTGCCTGCGACACGGCCTTCCGTTCGATTTGATCCGGACGCAGTGATTCCAGGGCCTCCGTTTCTCTCTGAATTTCGACTTCGTACCGCCGGATTTCAGAATCGACATAGGCATGGATACTGTCATTCTCAAACAGCACTTTCACAATCGGAAAGGCAATCGAAAGATTGACCGCCCAGAACATCGACACCATGACAGCACAGATCACCGACAGAATGAACTGTCGACGAAAGAGCCAGACGTATTCAGCGACCCGCAAATATACCTGCATTACTCAGAACGTCCCTGTTCCTTGGGGGTTTAAGCGACGGATAACCATCGTCCGGCTCTTGTAAAATAATGCCACATTGAGGTCAAGGTGAAGTCGCGTTTGGCATCGAGCACGGTCACCCAATCGTTATTGACACATGTTGAGAGATCGCACACACTCCCGTACTCCAGTGATTTCGGTACAAGGGAGACTGCCTGTCGCAGCAGTCTCCACAGCTCGATTTCAATTCAGGAACTCATACGAATCCCGCCAAGGAAGGCTGGTAATGAATCAACCTAACTCAACCGAATCCCCAACCTGGCTTCTGGACTACCGTCGTGATGTTTACTCCCAGTGCGGGGAAGACGGGATCCTGGAAAAAGTGCTGGAACTCATTCCGGATCGCGACTTCTGGTGTGTTGAATTTGGGGCATGGGACGGTGAGTATATGAGCAATACTTGCCGACTGACTGAGTCAGACGGCTATTCCGCGGTGCTCATCGAAGGTGATACATCCCGTGCGGAAGCCCTGAAGGCCAAGTATGCCCACAACAGTAAGATTCATGCGGTGAACAGATTTGTCGGCCATTCCGACAATAACAATCTCGATACGATTCTGGCGGGAACACCCATCCCGAAGAATTTTGATCTCCTGTCAATTGACATCGACGGCAACGACTACCACGTCTGGAATGCAACCTCGGAATACAGACCAAAAGTCGTCATTATTGAATTCAATCCGACAATTCCTACGGAAGTGGATTTTATTCAGGAGCCGTCTCCGGATGTGAATCAGGGTTGTGGACTAAGTTCAGTCGTGCGGCTCGGCAGGCAAAAGGGTTACGAACTCGTCAGTGTCACGGCGTTCAACGCCGTCTTCGTCCGGAGTGAATACTTCGCCGCATTTGGAATCTCCGACAATCGCCCTGAGACACTTCGAACCGATCTGTCAGCAGTCACGTGGCTCTTTTCAGGTTTTGATGGCCGAGTGATTCTGCATGGCAGCCAAAGCCTTCCGTGGCACAAGCTGCCGATCCGTCCGTCACAGGTACAGCAATTACCGGCCATTTTTCGCGGACATCCCCATAGTTTTGGCCGCATCAGAAAATCAGCATTTAAGCTTTATAAGAAGGTATGGAACCTGCTGAATCACCTGGAACACGATGATTCACAGGGTAAAGCTGCCTGAAGCTGACACGTTGACCTCAATGTTGTCCTGCATCCGTCAATCGATGATTCCAGATTCAGCGGGCTTAAGCCATGTCAACCACCAGCGTCGATCCGCAACATACCTGTCTATTGATTTCATCATGCGACGCATACTCAGATGCATGGGCGCCGTTCTTCACATTGCTGAATCGATACTGGCCAGACTGCCCATTCCAGACGTATCTGATCAGCAACAAGCAAACCGTCAATGTTAAAGGAGTGCACTGCATTCCGACCGGACAGGATGCGAAATGGGCCAGCAATATGCTGCAGGCACTGGACGTACTTCCCCATGCGCAGATCCTGTATTTCCAGGAAGACTATTTTCTGCAAAAACCAGTAAACAACGCGACGATTTTCCGGATGTTGCAATTCGCACATGACAGCGGAGCGGGATACATTCGACTCACAGGCGCGCCGGATCCTGATGTACCCCATGACAATCCACTGGGCCTGGGATTGCTGTCGCCGGATCTCAAATTTAGAGTCTCACTTCAGGCGTCGCTCTGGCAGAGACAGACGCTGCTTGACCTTCTTGTGCCCGGTGAATCGGGCTGGGACATGGAAATCGCCGGCACAGTCCGAGCACGGCAATTTAAGGCACCATTCTTCGGGGTCCACCGCCGAAAACCGATCATTGACTACTATGAGGCCACTGGAATTCTGAAAGGCAAGTGGGTGCCAGGTGCGTTGCGACTTTGCCGCCGCGAAGGAATCGAAGTCGATACCAGCCAGCGTGAGATTCACGGCGAATGGCCATTCATTGTCAAGCGATTTCGAAATACTCCGGTCGTAAAAGCATGTCGTACGTGGTTCAAACGGATGCGTGGCAAGGCCGCATAACTGTCTCAACACACAGGGATTTTGCTATCCGCTGCAATTACTGATTAGCTCGATTTGGGTTTCACACCTCGTTCCCGGGTTCTCACATGACTCTGCTCAAAAATACAGACCGTCTAATTCGTTTGTCCACGTTTCAGCCGAAGAGTCTGATCAGGAATCTGACGCGACTTCCGCAGTATTTCCGCAGTTACCGCGATCTTAAACGTCAGGCACAGGCGTCTCAGGAAGTTTTCGAACTTGGAATCCTGTACCCTGTCCTCTATGAAAAATCCGAACCCGCCGGGAGTGCAACCGGACACTATTTCCATCAGGATTTGCTGGTCGCGCAGAAAATATTTCAGGCACAACCCCGGAGGCATATCGATGTGGGTTCCCGGGTCGATGGCTTCATCGCCCACCTGGCGACATTTCGCGAAGTCGAAGCAATCGATGTTCGTCCCCTCAACAGCACAACCGCCAACATCAGGTTTCTCTGCGCCGACCTGATGGCAAAACTTCCGGAATCACTGGTCGGAGCAACTGATTCCTTATCATGCCTTCACGCTATCGAACATTTCGGGCTGGGCAGATATGGTGACCCACTTCAGTTCGATGGTCACCTGCACGGAATCTCCAACTTGCGACGGATGCTCATTCCAGGCGGAAAACTCTATCTTTCAACCCCAATTTCCGCGCGACAGCGAATCGAGTTCAATGCGCATCGCGTCTTTCAGTTGCCATACCTGCTCAATCTCCTGAGCCCGTCGTTTGAACTCGACTCTTTCGCATACGTCGGTGACGACGGCCTGCTGTATACGAACCAGGACGTCATGAGCAA
>JAGQQS010001258.1 GCA_020426105.1 Planctomycetaceae bacterium | reverse complement strand
TATTCAGCAGGTGCTGGTCAGCGGCAAAGCGATTCTCAGTCGTGATGCAGGCAGTGATTCGCAAATCGTATCATCAGCAAGTATTCGGCACCTTGATATTCGCTCAATTATGTGTGTCCCCGTTAATCGGGATGATGGGGATTGCATGGGTGTGATACAACTTGACACACGCGATCGGAAAAGTCAGTTCAACGACGAAGATCTGGCGTTGCTGGTATGCGCCAGCCTGCTTGCCGCGCGGGCGATGGAAACTGCCCGACTGCACGAAGAGCGGCGGGAACTGGAAGCCGCCAGCCGTATTCAAAGAAGCCTGCTGCCAACCGACAGGCCTTCCTGCGCCGGACTGAAATGCTTCGATCACTACACTCCGGCGCTGCAGGTCAGTGGCGACTATTTCGACTATATCGCGCTGCCCGAAAATCGGCTGGCGGTTGTGGTCGGCGATGTTGCGGGTAAAGGTATTTCCGCAGCATTACTGATGGCGCATCTCGCCGCAGCTACACGAATCTGCCTGCGTGGTTCGCCGAATTTGCCAGATGCCGTGCGACAACTGAATTGTCTGTTGCTCAATGCCATTACCGACGATCGGTTCATCACGTTTGTCATCGCTGTGCTGGACAGTGATCGGGCTCGACTGACGGTCATCAATGCCGGACATCTGCCGCCCCTGTTGCGACGCAGAGGGCAGAATTCTTTGCAGATTGAAGAACTGGCAAAGGATGTTGCCGGCTTGCCGTTGGGCGTCCACGACTGTCCGTATCGCCAGTTTGAAACAGAATTCGAACCGGGTGATACGCTTCTGCTCTATACGGATGGCCTGAACGAGGCACGCAATTCTGCCGGTGAGTTATACGGTATGGATCGGCTGCATACTGCGATCGCGGCTGCCCCGGACGATCCCGAAGAACTTGTGAACTTCGTACTCAGTGATTTACAACAATTTACACAATCGAGACTCGCGGGTGATGACGTGACGATGTTGTGCCTGGGGCGAACAATGTGAGGACGACGTCGTCCCTGACCAACTGAATGAAATCTCCTGGAAGCCCAGACATGTGCCGCAAACCATTTTACCCCTCCCTTCGATGCTTCGTTAAACTCATGTTGCTCTCTACGATTGGAATTTCGCCATTGATCGCTCAGACACCAGATGGCGACGCGCAGTACGTGCTCGGGCCGAAATCTCAACGGCACGCAAATGTCCCCATGGGCGCGATTACGAAACACGAATGGACCAGTGATATTTTCAAAGACACAAAGCGGGAGTATTTCGTTTATGTCCCGGTGCAATACGATGGAACTCAGCCAGCTTGCCTGATGGTTTTTCAGGATGGACATGCATATGTCGATGAGCAAGGTCAGTTTCGAGTTCCTGTTGTATTCGACAATCTAATTCATTCCGGCGAGATGCCGGTGTGCATTGGAGGATGATTACAAATTTGTCGGTGGTACCGGTGGACACA
>JAGQQS010000112.1 GCA_020426105.1 Planctomycetaceae bacterium | reverse complement strand
CCCAGCATCTTTTCGCTGTCGACCAGATTTTTCGGACAGCCCAGGCTGACGAAAGCATACGTGCCTTTCGATGGACCGGTTCCGTCGGCTCCGGCCTGCTCAGCCAGACCGGATGCGGGCAATTCAATGATGGGAAGTGATGTCATTAATCGAGTACTTCTGAACGAAACAGGATCTGTATGGAATCTACTCCGGTCAGTTTACCGGCAAAGTGCGAAAGGGCCACAACCGGGATTCCGGATTCCCTGGGTTATCACGATTTCTGCAGGGGCACGTCGGAATTCGCCCTTTTTTGCAGTTTGGCCGTTATTTCGACTGTTTCTTAGCCAGTTCTCTGACTGATTCGATCAGCCGGTTCTGCCGAATTGCCAGATCGTGGAGCTGCTTCCGCAGGGCTGGAAGATCGTCGGACGGTGCGGACGGGACCAGGGCATCCACCTGTCTGGTCCGTCGATTGACCTGTAACTGCAGCGATCTCAGCACTCGAATCTCAGCCATGAGTTCCACGAGGGCAGGTTTTTCCTGATTCGCATCCTTCTTTTGCTGCTCCTGCTGTTGATGATCCTGCATCTGCTGCATCTCATTCTGAGTCGTCTCGATCAATTGCTTCAGAGAATTAAGGATATCTGTCTGAACCGACTGGGTGAGTTCACCCACTTTGTACTCCTGCATCCAATTGCTGACGGATCGCATATCCGCTTCGATATCCTCCACCGCAATCACGATCGCGACGGAGGTTCCGTCTTCCTGCAGCAGATTAACGGTCTGCGCACATTCCTGTGTCAGTTCGGACTGTTGCTGTGACAATTCGCGACAGCGTCCGTAATTGAGGTCGAGCCAGTCTTTCTGCGGGGTCGCCGCAACGCCTGTCGTGCCTTCATGGATCGCCGTCTGGGTCTGCAACATCCGCTGAAATCGGGCTTCAAGTGAGGCCAGCATCATTTCTTTTTCTTCTTCGCGTAACTGTCGCAGCATCGCCTCCAGCTTCTCCGCCGCCTTCTGCAACTCTTCGATCGCGTTGTCTTCCTTCTCCAGCGCTGCTTCACGATGCTGTTGCTTCAATTCCTCAAGCGCGCTTTTCATTTCCTCTCGCGCTTTCTCCAGTTGCTCCCGGCCAGGGGTTTGCGGCTGCTGATCGGGATCAGACTTCGGTGTAGCTGATTTTTCATTTCCGGATTTCTGAGGGTCAGATTTTCCTTTGCCTTCAGACTTTCCTTCGCCTTTGGACTCACCCTGCTCTGCACCCCCGGATTTGTCATCTCCCTGAGGCTTGTCTTTTCCTTCTCCCTCCGGTTTTTGATCTGCTGGCGGAGTTGGCTGTTGGTCAGTCGGGTCGTTGGGTGGCGCATCGGATTCACTTTTTCCGGCCCCCTGCTTTCCTTCTTCATCAGCGTTTGAGGGAGTATTGCCGTCGTTGGTTTCGTTTCCGTCATTCTCCTTTAAGTCTGCTTCTTTCGAATCCTGCTGATCGTGTGCGCGCATTTGTTCGAGCAGTTTCTCGGTCTCAGCGACCGCTTTCTGTTGCCCGGGTGCGGCATTGGAAGGTGACGGAGCATTTTGCGTGACGGCTCGGGCGGACTTTTGTTCCGCCAGGACGTTGCGTACATCCTTGAGCAGCCCGTTGAGCCGATCGGTTTCCCGTTCCACGGCGCTGCGTCGGTCTTCGCTTTGCAGCAGATTGAGCAGAGCCTGCAGGCTCTTAATGATGTCTGCCTGTTTTTCAGACGCGTTCCCGATTTCGCCCGATTCAATCAGTCCGACGACGTTTTCGATTTCTTCTCTGATGCGACCTTCGCGACCTTTGCCGATCGCGCGTCGGAGCAGATCCGCACGCTCGGGATCCTGTCGACCCAGGATGTCGGCCATCTGAGTCAGCATTCGTTCGAACCGCGTGTAGCGACCGCTGACCGACAGTTGATCGTCGCGCAGCGATTGCGGCGTCACGTTGTCGTCGGCCGGGGCAACAGACGGAGTCGAAGGCGTTGTGGTCTCCTGCGATGTGTCCCGCCCGTGTGCAGACTGCGGCAGAGCGAACATCAAGAGGAGTGTCAGCACAATATTCTCGGGATGGATCATTTTGATCTAAAATCCTTTCAGCTTCTCCAGCAACTCACGCTTCTGAAGATCCTTCATCTCCTGCATCAACTCCTCCAGTTTATCACTAATCGCCTTTCCTTCCTTCAGCAATTCGTGGAATTCGGCCATATCACGGACGTTCTCCAAAATCAGCTTCAAGCCGACAATAATCTCGGAAACCTGTTCTTCGGACTGAATAACCAGTGTTTCACAGGGCCGCGAATCCATAGCGGCGACCCGAAATGCGCTCACTGCACGATCTGCCAGCGGCATTCGCTCTTCAGTCACGGCTCGCAGGGGTTGCACGATCAGAGCGTGCATCTCCTGTGGTGAAATGGCATTGTTTTCCAGTTGCTGCACAATTTCTTCAAAGCCCTCGACAATGGAAGTCAGTTCATTGGTCTGCCGCCGCAGATTATTGCCATTCCGGGTTGCCGAAGTGTTCAGACTGCCACGATCTTCAGGTGTCGCCGCTGTTCCCGCAGCGTCCGTGCGTCGCGCAACCTCGGCATGGAATTTTAAATCGTCGCGCACTTCTTCGAGTTGGGCAACAACTTCTTCGAAGCGATTTCGCAGAGCGATTTCACGCGTATACAGCAGAGACAATAATTCCTCACGACTGACGACGCGAAACAGCAAAGGCTCACTGCGCGTTACTGCCGGACCCGGCAGACGATTATCATCGGCGGCAACCACTGACAGCGTCAGTGTCTGGCCTTCGGAAAGTTCCAATGGCTGCAGCTCAAATATCTCGTAGGGCTCATCCTTGCTGCGCTGCAAATCAAAGTCTGTCGCATTCGGCTCAGGTACTCTTCGAAACGGGCGTGGTCGCCAGGTGGATTCATCGTCCACCAGGAATTCGAATCCCGCCGACACGAGTCCATAGTCGTCTCGCAGACTGCCAGCTATGGGGATGCGTGCTAATCGCGTGACTGCGTTTCCCACGCCTTTCATCTGCGCGATCACGACCGGTGGTAAGTCCGGAATTCCCTGTACGCGGAGCGTCTCCGGACTTGCCGACATGACATCATCGTCGTCATGCAGGAAGAAGCGCAGATTGGTGCTGGCCGGGATCTGCAGTACATCCGGGGACGGAGGTGCTGCAGGGCTGTCGAGGGGCTCGGATGAGTGTTGCGGGTCCAACGGAACTGCCGCCGGCACAATGACCATCCGCGTCGAGATGGTGCGACCATCGCTTGAAAGCAAAGGGCCGCCTCCTGCATTCGCTGAGGTATGTTCATCGCGGAATATCGTGCGTGAAGAGTCCCGATCACCTGATACTTCAAACTGATCGGAAACAATTCTCACGGCCTGCAGAGATTTGCTGCCTGTCGCATTCAGTTCGAAAGTCGTCCCGATCGGTAACTGAATTTCGCTGCCAGTGACCGTGAGCACGCGCTCCCGCAGCTGATTCCAGCCGGTGTATTCCGGATAAGTACACTTGAGCCGTACAGCATCGATCCCGGGCGGGTTCACCAGATCAATTCGATACGGCACACGTGTGCGATAATCACCGGCCAGCAGTTCAATGTCAATCGGCTCCTGAAGTCGCGTGATCACAAAACGCCAGGTCCGTGCGGACGATGCGGATACGTAGGTGCGACTTCTGGTTCCATCAACCCGCATGACATCGACGCGTACTCGATCCGGGACAGTCCACAGCTGACCCTCATGCGGGCCACCATCCGGTACCGTCATTTCCAGTTCCAGATCAGCTCCACGCGGATGTCGATACGTGAGTTGTTCGTCGATGTTCTGAAATGCAATTCGCCGGTCACCAGGCTGCGCGACCGCATGCAGTACGAGGTCGGTCGTTCGCTGATGGTAGATCTCGTCGCAGCGCACAAACGCATGCCACCAGCGGATCAGGCTTTGTGGACTGAATAGACCCACACATGCCACCGACAGCATCAGGCCACCTGATAAAAGCCCCAGACGCTTCAGGCCGGATGTGTCGAATATCTCGTCGATCGCCACTTCAGCCGCGAGGAGGTCTGCTTCCTGGCTGGCCCGTTCGAGCATCGGTCTCACCAGCGGACCTTCGTCGGGAATTCCGCGTGTCGATTCGACCGATATCATCAGCCGATCCTGAAACTGTGGAAAGCGACGCTCTACAAGCAGCGCAATATCCGCATCTCGCAAACGTCGGACCAGTGGGAACACGACGCGCGTCGCCAGCAGCATCAGTCCGCAGGGCAATAACATGGCCAGCAGAATGGCACGCAGCCCGACGGGCAGTTCCAGCTTCTGCAGCTGAAACCAGCCGGCATCCAGAGTCGTCGTTGCCCAGAACACGATCGCCGCGCAGCCGATCATGAATAACAGGCCGGTGATGACCGCGTCACGTCGCAGCCGCAGTCGGACCCGTCGGAGCAGGCTGCGAATCGAACGAGGTAACGCGATTCCGACGGGATCAGGAGATACTGACATGTCGAGTGCTAAAAAAATCGAAGAGTGATTTGGAAACGGAATCGCGCCGGATTCGAGGGAATTCAAAATTCCTCCCAAGGCGTCGGCGCACTATATCAGCGCCACGCCTCGCCACAAAATCAGAACTGGCGAGCGGAGCGACGTAAGTCGCCGATCTATGGTATGGCGTTGTTTTGGAGTGGCGCGTTGGGTAATCGGAGGACTGATGTCCTGCCGCTCGCCTGTTCGTGATCAACCCGTCGGCGAGCGGAGCGACGTGAGTCGCCCGATCCATGGAGCGGCGTTGTTTTGGAGTGGCACGTTGGTCATCGGAGGACAAACGTCCTGCCGCTCGCCGAGCTGGTCAGCGCGTTGTATAATGTTTGCTTATTCCCAACCGCCACTCTCACCGGAACAGCACGCAATGGGAAAACCAATTTGCGATCGGTACTGGTTCCTTACATGGACGATGTATGGCAACCGTTTGGCTGGCGATGCGAAGGGATTCGTCAGCAATGTTCGTGAGGGTTCGGGGCCGGAAGTGCGACACAACATTCCGGGGACGCCACATGATACTGACATCCCCGCGCTGGAAGCCTACGTTCAGGAACAAATGAAGGGCCCACCGGTACGGATCGACGACACTCAGGCAGACGCACTGTGGCAACAGTTTTTGGAAACATCCGACGTTCGGAAGTGGTTTCTGATGGCGGTGTCGATCATGGTTCAGCATATTCACATCGTGGTCGGAGTTCCCGGTGATCCGGATCCGGAACGAATTCTGAATGATTTCAAACGTTATGGCAGTCAGCAGCTGAATCGTTCCTGGACCACACCCAAAAGCGGGCGTTGGTGGACACGGCGTGGATCCAAACGCAAACTACAGAACGCGGCCGCCGTCCTTGCGGCGATCAAATACACCATTGATCAGGATTTTCCGTTACTCGTCTGGACAGCGCCGATTCCGGAACTGGAGTTGCCCGGCGGAAGAATCGACCTCCCGACCCGCAACCCCCCGGCGAGCGGAGCGACGTAAGTCGCCCGATCCGGGGTGCGACGTTGTATTGGAGTGGCACGTCGGTCATCGGAGGACTNCTCGCCAGTTTGTAATTAACCCCCCGGCGAGCGGAGCGACGTAAGTCGCCCGATCCATGGGGCGACGTTGTTTTGGAGTGGCACGCTGGTAATCGGATGTGATGAAATCGTGGTACATTGTGCAATGTTACGGATCGAAATCATTGGCGGAAGAAAGTCAATACTCAATCGACAGGCTGCTTGTCGGCGGGAATGTGCACCGATAGAATCGGCGACCCTGACCAGTGTCCGACATTGGTAACCCCCGCGTATTCAATCTCACTCGGATGTACCTGTATTCACAAGGTTCTCGTGATGCTCAAAAATTCGCTTCATCTGCTCTGGTTCACCGGATTCAGTCTTCTGTTAGCTGCGGGTTGTGCGGAGACGAACAATTCCGGTCAGTCAGGTGGCGACAACGGCCCCGCAGGCGATACCGGGGCAGAAAACCAGAAGACTCGCAGGATCGTACTGCTGAACAACACGGATACTCCTTTCTGGGATGCTGCCCGTGCCGGGATCGAAAAGGCGGTTGAAGACCTCGGATTGAAGGCTGCCGGCTTCACGGCGAGTATGGACACAAACAATGGCACAGACGCCGGTCAGATCGAAAAGCTGCGACAGTACGGGACGCGGGAGGATGTTGCCGCTGTGATCATCACGCCGACATCGGCGACGAATCCGGCAATCGTGGACGAATTAAAGAAGCTGAAGGAGAAAGGCGTGATTGTCGGTACATTCGACAGTGATCTGGATCCGAAATTTCAGAGCGTTCGCGAAGTCTACATCGGCACAGATAATATTCAGGGGGGGAAAGTGCTGGGCACGGCAGCCCGCAATCTGCGGCCCGACGGTGGCGAATATGTGCAGTTCGTCGGACTGGAGAGTCAGCAGAACGCCTATCAGCGAATGGATGGATTTACGAGTGCTGCCGGTGACAAACTGGTGCAGAAAGGGCGAAGAATCGACGACACCGACCGCAGCCGAGCGCGTGACAATGTACGGGATTCGATCGACCAGAATCCCAATCTCAACATTCTCGTCGGAATCTGGTCCTACAACGCCCCGGCCATCGTGGACGTTGTGAAAGAAAAGAATGTTCGGGACAGATTTACAATCGTAACGTTTGATGCCGAACAGATTGCGATTGAGCAAATGGGCGCCGGCATGATCGATGCTATGGTCGTTCAAAATCCGTTTGGCATGGGCTATGACTCAGTCAGGTACGCGTTCGCCAAACTCCAGGGGGATGACGCCACGATTGCCGAACTGTTTCCGAAAATCAACGAACCGGGCGGCAATATTCGCGATACCGGATTGAAAGTGGTTGTCCCGGATTCCGGGACAACGCTGACCCCGGAGATGTTTAGTGAGTTCGGTCCCGGCGTTGTCTTTATGACACTTTCAGAATTCCGGGCATGGCTGGCCGAATATAAATTGACCAGCTCATAGGGGGTTGCTTGAAATGTGCCTGCTCCCCGGACAAAGGAGATCGTGCAGCTTTTAAAGTGACAATTTATAAGGCGTTTTTTTAATGATATTGCTGCCAGGGTGGGACAAGCGGCAGCTAAGCCGCGCCGGCCCACCATTCGCAGAGCTTCGATTGGTGGGCCGGCGCTTGCATTCGCTCGCTGGTCCCACCCTACTTTCCGCCGATTCACAAGTCTCTACATCCACTGCTACA
>JAGQQS010000111.1 GCA_020426105.1 Planctomycetaceae bacterium | reverse complement strand
ACCGACATGACGATAGAATCCTTATGGACGTCAAGACCGATAAATCGTACGTTACTCATGGACCAGTGCTCCCGATTGTGGCTCTGTGGTTTCGAAATTGTGAAAACGCTTCGAAAACTTAACCCACGTTTCTCGTGACCACTGGTCCTTCCAGTTTGTCTACGATTCTGGAAAACACTTAGTACACTGGGAATACGTTGCATGACAGGCAGCATACCGCTGCAGCATTAATCAGGCGCCACTGTAAAACGATACATGCGGTGTGCATCCGGATCACACAGCCCGGCGACATTAAAGGCGGCAATCTGTCGACGTACGACATTTTCGAATTCCACCGCGGAGACGCAGGCCGAGCCGGACGCGTGAGCTTTCGCCCGCTGACAGATGTCTGAGACCACATGGCACCAGTCCGAATTCTTGGCCAGCAGAAATGCAGGTTGAGTCGCCGCCGGGCCTTTGTTGGCCTGACGCTCGTAGGATGTCACGGCTGCAAAATAGAGCATCACACTCGATGTAAATCTGATCGGTTCATGTCGAGTCAGGTAGCAAAGTTGCACCAGCTGGTCGATCATGCTGAGTTCAGCATCGACCACACGCGTGTATCTCTGACTCCATTCAGACGCCGCAGCATCGGTACAGGATGGCTGCAACAGCCGTTTTGTGAGGCGTTCCACACCCAACAGCGTGTGTGCAATCCCGGTACTGTGCAACGGATCAACGAAGCCCGCGGTGCTGGGAAGCAGTGCCCATCCGTCGCCGGCACACGGTGCCCAACGGGTCTGAATGCGCTTTGACAACTGAATTCCTGTGGTCGGGGCCACAATTCTGGCGTCGGACAACATGGACTGCAAAGCGGGATATTTCGCCAGCATCGACCTCCAGAGATCCGCTGGATCCGTGCTGTCAAGTTGTATATTCGAGACTCTGCCGGAACGTGGATGGCAGTCGAACATGAAGCCGATGCTGGCTAAGTTGTGGGAAAACCGCAACGCCCACAACCAGCCTTCGTCGATCACATGGTGCTGCGCCGCCTGGTCGCAGTCGAACGGATGATCTTTGACAGAATATCCGAAATCAGACATCAACTTCGTCCAGTCGCCAACATGACTGAAGTGTGCGAAAAGAGCGCGGCTGTTTGTGGTCATCCTGGTCCTGACGTTCTGGATCGGCAGCCACGGTGAAGTCGCTGCTGCTCCGCCGGTGGCGTCCACCAGATAGTCTGCTCGGATTGAATCGGCGACAGGACCTGCATCATTTTCGTGAGTCGACAATTGCAGGCACCATTGATTGTCGCGTGCGAGGTCTGTGACGATAGTACGCTCACGCACCACAGCGCCGGCGAGGCGAGCCTGTTGACAAAGCCATGCATCGATATCCGCGCGAACCCAATGGGTGTCTGCCGTTGCATCATTGGCATTGGCCGCAACGAGTAATTCTCCTGAATGCTCCGAATCTGTACAAAACGGCTGCGACGCCGTGTGAAAGAAATAGCTGAAACCCCGCTTGCACCCAACCCCCAGGTCCGGAAACGTTTCTTTCCACGTTCCGTACCGGCTCAGGGCCAGCAGCTCAGGCATACTATATTCCGCTGCCAATCGCCGCAGCGTCATGTTACCAACCGGGGTGGATGATTCTCCGATGGCAAATCGAGGATGTTGGCCTCGATCCAGAAGTAATACACGTCGTCCCTGCTTTGCCAGAATCCAGGCAAGCAGACTGCCTCCGAATCCCGCGCCCAGAATACAGACATCAAAAGACGGCCTGTAGTTGTCATTCGAAGAATTGTGTGGCACGTTAGTCCTGACTGTTGTTGTCACACACCGGGCAAATCACCGGCGGAAGTATCAATTGGCTGTCATTCATGTCGCGCAGGCGTTGTTGTCTGGCTGCGAAGCAGAATGGGCATTGCGAAATCTGAATCAGGTCCCACAGATCCACAAAAACTCTTCGCTGATTTACCGCACAATTGAGTCGCAGGCATTCCTCAAATGCCGTTTCCAGCGACCGTAGTACGGGAGGCTGGAACTGGCCCTGCCGTGCCAATCGATCCATGGCTCCATTTCCGCCTCGGACCGGGATAATTGTGCATGTGGTCACACCACGGCGAAAGGCGGCGTCTGCGCTTTTTACCGCCCATTCAATGCCTTCGCTCTCGGACATGCCGGGCAGGCGCAGCAAAATAAAGGCGCGGACATCAATGTCGTGCGAAAGCAGACCATCAACAGCCTGAAAAAAATCCTCGACTGTCATCTGCTTGTTCAGACGTCGCAGCGAATCGGTATGAATGGTTTCGAGTCCCATCGCGATTTCCAGTCTTCCGGACAGCAGACTTCGAAATGTTCCACATGCTGTCGTACAGAAGCGAGGATGATTTTCGACGATGACAGTTTCAAAGTGTTCCACGCAGCGGGCGAAGTCCGGCAGATCTTCAGGGGGTACAGCCCGGCGGTCGAAGAAGTTGCCGCTGTTGTATAACTTGGCATGTTTTGTGGATGGCAGTCGCGACAGCGCAAACTTGACCTGAGCCGGAATAGCCCCGATGGGAACCGTTGCATCCAACGTGTTCTTCCACAGATCACACATTACGCAGCGGAGCGGACATTCCCGATTGGTCAGAAAGACAGTGGCTACCGATTCAATCAATCCGGTGGCCGTACGTTCATCTTCAACAAAATACGCGTACGGTAACCACGGATCGACGGGATTCCGAGGACCGCGCAGGGCCAGTACTTCAGCATCGTTCAGCCAGGACGAAGGAACTTCTTTCACAACTCAAAAATGCCTTCCGGAAACGAGACCGCGAATAACCCCTCATCCAGCCTGTCGGCCACCTAATCCCCCTTGAGATCGTGCAGCTTTCAAAGTCATAATTCATAAGGCGTTGCGGAATGATTTTGCTGGCAGACTAGCGGCAGCTAAGCCGCGCCGGCCAGCCATAGGCAGGGCTTCGATTGGTGGGCCGGCGCTCGCATTCGCTCGCTGGTCCTACCCTGCTTTCCACCGATTCATAATTCTTTACACCCACTGCTTCAAAGCT
>JAGQQS010000110.1 GCA_020426105.1 Planctomycetaceae bacterium | reverse complement strand
TCCACCATGGGCAGGGCGTCGATTGGTGGGCCGGCGCTCGCATTCGCTCGCTGGTCCCACTCTGCTTTACACCGACCCGTAAGTCTTTACACCCAGTGCTTCAAAGCTGCACGCTCTCCTGAGCGGAACTTGAGAACATGGCAAGTCCAACTCGGAGGAGAGGGGACAGGATTTCGCGACGGCCCGTATATTCTTTTCTGCCGCTCACCGCACAAACTCATATCGACGACCATGTGGCCTGCTCCGCGCCCGATCAGAGTTCTTCCCCGCGCCAGACGACCTTGGACTTACTCATGATATCATGCATGGCCCTTCTGTCAGCCCTGAAGGCGCACATTACGAAGCCCAAATAGAATGTCAGTGCCGTCACAAATGCAGACGCGGCACGGCCGTAGGCCTGCTGGCGAGGCATGGGCTTGTCGTCGTCTCGCAGTACCATCAGGCCGATACTGGCTTTGCCCAGCGTGGCGCGTGAGGCACCGGATTCCATCGATGCAAAATAGAATCCGATCAGGATCAGCGAGGCCACTCCGCGTGCTATCAGTGCCAGGAAATCGGCCAATTCGCCCCAACCGTAGAAATGGAACAGCAGACCAAACAGAGAGCCCACGATGCCGCCCGCAACTACTAACAGGGTCATGATAATGCTGTCGATCAGGTACGCCAGGAAGCGTGGACCGAAGCCCGCCACTTCCAGGTCCGGAAACTCATTGACCAGTGACAGGTCTGGTTTGAAATAGACACCGAACAGCCCGATCACGCGCATCATGAAAACCGCGGGAAATGACATGAAGCCGCAGACGACAAAAAAGACCAGAAAACAGAACGTGAAGACGATCGGCATCTCGTAAAACAAGAACTGCAGATTACCTTCGCCCACATCCATAATATTATTCTTCGCCCATTCCAGGGCTACAGTTTCCTGCGTCAGCAGCCAGTCGATAATCCGGCGTCCCAGTGTAATCATCGTGATCGCGACGCCGAGTGGCACGAGGAGCACCATGAATATGTTCAGGACGAAGATATAAACTGAAGGACCGATCGTGTGAAACGTATCCTTCGCCATCCACCAGAGTAACCAGCTGCGATACTGGTAGTTCTGAGTCATGTGAATCACGGCAGCGGGCAGGACGAGCAACGGAATCACCATCAGAGCGCTGTTCAAGATTCCGGCGGCCAGCGGGTTGAAGACCCCGATTATGGCGGAAATCCAGAGAAAGGGCATGAGCAGCACTGTTGGCCATACGTAAAAACGAAAGCCCATGGTCAGATTGCCGAAGAAATCCATAGGAAATCGCTTGATACGTTTTTCCCCGGTGAGTGTGAGTCGTGCGATCGTAACGGCCAGAGTCCACGCCCATCCGCCGAACCCGAGCTGAAACACAATGGTGAGGAAAATCCAGAACGCCGACGGAGGTTCGTAATACGGCTGTACGTGAGGCGCCCGCAGTTTTACAACTTCCCCGGCAGTCGTATAAAATGTTCCGTCGTAGGCAACGTTGGTCCCCTTTTCTTTGGGCACAGTGATGGTCAGCACGTCACCCGAGATTTTAATATTTCCCCCACCATCCTTCGCGCTTTTCTGCAACTGAGCGGTACGTGATTTCACGTAGTAATTGAGCGAATAAAGAGAGGTCAGCGACATAGATAAGGTCAACGACCAGATCATGGCGGTGCGAATCCCGTACCCCCAGTGTTTCTTCAGGAACTTCCAGCCGTTGCTCCAGATCGCACCGTAGAATTCTTCCGGAGGCGGTCCTTTTCGTTCATGTCGGATCCGCTGCTTTAGGCTCAGCGTTCCGGTGGCAATGGTAACACCACAATTCGGGCATTCGACCGTGTCCAGATCAACCGGCTTGGCGCAACCGGGACATACCTTGCGTTTCGTGTCTTCGACGCGTCGCAGGTCCAGACCTGCCAATGGATCATCTGAACCCTTTCCAGGTGCCTCATGAGGAGCGCGTGCAGCCGCAGGACGAGCCCCTTTTGGCGCGGGAACGCGGACTCGTTCCCCACACTGTTTGCATTTTACAACTTTACCGGCCGCTTGATCGGCCAGATTTAGAACTGTTTCGCAGGACTTGCAGCGAACTTTGATCGGCATGTCTGTCTCTTGAAATCCCGGGGCACTTGAGATGCGTGTCAGCAGGCAGAAATCTAACAGACCCGCAGAACTGAACAACATACATCGTAACAGGATCTGTCGCGAATGTTTTTTCGGGGCTTCGGACGCGCTTGTCGAACCTGGATGCCGCAGTTCCCGTCCGGGGGCCGGACACACGCACAGGGGCAACGCATTTTTTGAAATTGAGTATTTTGCAGGGTGTGACAAGTGGAGCGTGGGCACATCCGATTGCAGAAATTCGGTGTGCCTGCGCGTTACCAGTCGCACTCTGTGGCCTGTCGCATTTTCAAATAATGTGCCACCGTGGACACAGGCATGGGCCGTCTCGACCGTGACCGCGTGCGCTGGTAGCATGCGTGCGGTGACTGCATTGCCATAAAACACAGGGACTCGTTG
>JAGQQS010000109.1 GCA_020426105.1 Planctomycetaceae bacterium | reverse complement strand
ATTCATCAGCGTGAGCGGAAAACCAGGCAGTTCAGTGCTGGTTCCACAGACTTCCCAGGTGTCGCCGCTGAGGCGATATACAATCACTTTTTCTCCATCGAAACACCACACTTCGCCGACTCCGAGTCCCGCGAAGACCCGCATCTTCAGACTCGAACTGCGGCTGATGTCCACTTCGATCACCAAATCCGGCGGCGGGTGAATCTCCATGTCTACATCGCTGACCCCGTGCATGGTTGGCGCGTGAGAAATGTAGTAGCTCTCATCTGCCTCGAACCCTCGCTGTTTACGTTCACGTTTGAACGTTGTTGATTTCGCACTGTGAATTTCGATCTGGTGATGAAACGTGAACATTTCGATCATACGTCCGATGATCCGACCCACGTTTTCGTGCAGGTACGATGGCGACGTGATTTCCAGTTCTCCCTGATCGTAAGTCAGTCGCCCGCGCGGACACTCTGCATTCTCGCACAGATCTATGTATGTCTGCCATGAAACATTGCCGAGCGTCACCCGCTGTTCCGCAGCATCAACAGGGTTAGCGATTGCCATTGGAATTGTCCATTTGCCGAAGAAAGAAATCGGAGGACCGACGTCCTGCCGCGCGCCGGGCAAGCAGTTGTTATGTCAGTCCCGTCAGCACTCCGTCTTTGCAGTACGCCGGATTTCCGAAGCTTTCGATGTGATGGCCAAAGCCGTGGGCCAGTGCGATGAGGAGGCGATTGTGCGGAACACCGGGATATTTGAGCGAGCGGCCCATGCTGAAATCCATGCCACCGCCGACCATGACAAACGGGATGTTGTTCAGCGTATGCGAATTGCCCTGCCCCAGTTCGTTGCCCCAGACCAGCAGTGTGTTGTCGAGCAGCGATCCGTCGCCACCTGGTTCCGGTGTCTCAGACAGACGACGTACCAGGTAGGCCAATTGTTCCGCATACCAGGTATTGATCTTCGTCAGCTTTTCATGAGCCTCCTTGTTTTCATCGGGCTCATGGGACAACTCATGATGCCCTTCATCAATTCCCAGCCAGTGCATTTTGGGCTGCCCGACGGAATTCGTAATCTGGAACGTCGCAACACGGGAAAAATCGTTGACAAAGCTGTTCACGAGCAGATCGAGCTGCATCCTGGTGATCTGCGGAATATTGTCGTTCTCTTCTTTCACACCCGGTTCCAGCTCCGGCACCGCATGGGCGATGTCCCGGGTCTGCGACGTACGGAGCTGTTCTTCCATCGAACGCACGAACGTCGCATGTTCATCGAGCAGATGCCGGTCCGCAGCGGAGACAATCTTGCTGATCCGCTTCAGATCATCCTGAACGTTGTCGAGCACACAGGTAAGAACTTCACGATCTTTCACCTGTCCGTACAACTTTCGGAACATCTGATAGGGGTCATCCATGGGAGCAATCGGTTGATTGGCGCCGGAGTAGCTCATGCGTGTCCACGTATCAGCGCGATCCGGAACCATGACCCCGAATTCGAGCGAGCCGAATCGGGTCCGTGTTTCTGCTTTGGACTGCAGAAAATTGGCGATCTCCTGGTCGATCGAGATGCCGCTGGCCCAGCCCGCCGGCGTATCAGAGCCACCCTGAATGTTTCCGGGAAAGAGCTCAACGCCGGTCAGGAGGCAACCCATTCCGCGCATATGGTTGTCGCCGTCACCACGGACTTTGTCGCAAACACCGTGCATGACCAGCATCTGTGACTGAAAATCGCGCAGCGGTTCCAGAATACGTTTCAGCGTAAAGGTCGCGCCTTCTTCGTCTGGCCAGAAATCCCAGGGGACGGTTCCGTTCGGGCTGAACATAACCACGAGTCGCTGCTTCCTCGTCGATAGCGCCGCAGGTGATGCGAATGCACTGAGGTTGGAGATAAATGGCAGTGCCGCTGCTCCGAGTCCGAGTGATCTCAGAAAGTGTCGTCGATTGTTCATATGTACTCGATATATGTTCTGCAATGATAGTAGCCGTCACTCTCCGAGTGACGAATGCCGCCTGGACGCGCCTCCTGGCCTGCCTCATCCAGAGAGTGAGGTCTACTATGTGAAACTCACCTCGGTCTTCTTATTTCTGTTCTGTGTTCGTCAGGGGTTCCGTGTCTGGAGCCCATCCCAGAATACTCGAACGGCAGGCAATTTCGACCGCCAGCTCCTTAATATTGTACTGATGATCGCGGAAGAAGGCAGATAATTCTGCAATGGAATCCGGACCGTAGGCCAAAACCGGCTGCTGTACCATGTGATGAAACAACTGTCGTGCAAATGCCCGATGAGTTTCCTCGCTGCGGGCCATAAACGCGGCAAGTTCTTTGGCCCCGGTGAATCGTACCAGTTCCCCATTGCGTTGCAGATACTGGCCTGTCGGATCGATTGTTCCGGCTTTTTCCTTTTCGCGAAAGCGACCAACAGCATCGAAGTTCTCGAGCGCAAATCCGAGCGAATTGATCAGGCCATGACAGTTGGCGCAGGCTTCGGGACTGGTCTGAATGGTGACGCGTTCGCGTGTGGTCAGGTCGGGTGCGAGTTCCGGCGCGGTGGGAGCGACAGCGAGTGGCGGCGGCTTAACGCCTCGTCCCAGAATTCCACGCGACATGAAAACGCCCCGATGAATGGGTGAGCTGCTCTGCATGTAGGCCAGGCCGCTCAACAGGAACGGATGTGAAATGATTCCCGAACGCCTGTGCGGTTCGAATTTCACTTCCTGAAACGCCGCGTCGGCCGGCAAGTCAACTCCATAAAATGTCGCCATGCGACCGTTCATAAAAACCGTGTCTGTCAGGAGCAGTTGTTGAAAGTCGGCCGAGTCTGTATCGACTACCTGTTCCAGCAACATCTCGAGCGACGTGCGGAGATCGGCAGCAAGTTGCGGTGTGAAATCAGGGAACACCTCACTGCTCTTTTCGATGTCCTGCAGGCGATCAAGATTCATCCAGCTGCGCAGAAACTCCAGCAATCGCGCTCGGCCACGGTAGTCGTTCATGAGCCGCCACGCCTGCTCGCGCAACAGCATGTCGTCCGCGAGTGCGCTGCTTTTTGCAGCATCAAGCAGCGCCTGATCGGGTATTGAATTCAACAAGGCAAAAGACAATCTGGATGCGCGGTCGTATAAATCGTCATCACCGGTTGGTTCGCGATACAGAAAGCGGGGCGATTTAAGGGTCAACAGCACAATGCGTCGAATCGCCTCTTCAGGATTTTCGGTCGCGGCGAACAGTGATTCAACATATGTCTGACGTAAGTCATCACTCAGCGGCCTGCGAAACGCTCGTTCGACGAATTGTACGGCGATCGTCCGCAGCTGCTGGTCGCGATCACTTTTGTCATCGATCAGTCGTGGCAGTCCAGCGACAAACCTGTCGGCTGTTTCAATCGCGGCGTACGTCGTCGCTTCGTCCCAGTCTCGGGACACGTTGGTACCACGTTCATAACCGGAACTGCGATCATCCGGCGGGAATGGCGTCTCCACGACGATGATCGGCGGTGAGTTCTCGGGAATCAAATTAGCCGACGGAATCAATTCCTTAACTCCGTACGGGGCTTTCCAGTATAACGAGACAGACGATGTGGGTTCTTTAAATTTGAACCATTCCAGTTCGATGGGATAGACACGGCCCTCAAGCAGGAATCGTGACCCTGTAAAATTTCTGTCCGACCCGGAACGCACCCACGCATCAATCAGCGGTGTCACATTGTCATTGACTTTCAGCCGCGCGGCGTTCTCTGTATGCAGGGTGAATTCGTACCATCCGGTGTGACGCGGAATCAGTGATCCTTTCCAGCGAATCGAAAATTCTTCTTTTTCAAACTTGCCTTCTTCCGGTATCCCGTCTCGGTAGTCAAAATTTATGACAGGATCGAGACGTTCCAACTGGCGTTTGTCGGCCTGAAAATGACGCCCGGCAAAGTAATCTGCCTTTAGCCCGCGCGCCGTTCCGGGCTCAACCTTCCAGCGAAAACCGGCCCCCAGATCGGCGATCGCATTACGATACTGCGAGACCGTGAGGCGGCTGAGTTCAATTCGGGGCGGGTTCAGTCGCGCCTGGGCTTCGGGCGAATAGAACTGCTGCTGCATCCATTCGGCCACCGCGCGGGCATCATCCCCGATGCAGTCGTCGGGAGAGCCTTCCGGCATCGTGCGTGCTACGAGGTCTGCGAGATCAGAAGTTGGGCGATCGCCAAAGATTGGCGCAGGCACGTCTGCTGTGCCACTGCCGTTTGCCCCGTGGCAGCTGACGCAACGCAATTCATAAACCGCGCGGCCTCGTTCCAGTACAGGGTTCTGTGCGGTGATTGGATCAGCGGGATCAGCGGAACCGTCTGCTCGAACAGACTCCGTTGCTGACAGCAGGAGCAGACTGAGAAATCCGGCAATCGGCCGCATGACTCGCTCCAGTTTCATATTGGTGAGACTTACGTGGAATGTTAGCGGCAAGGATCGACGTCAACAGCAGAGCGAGTTCCGATCAGAAACGTGACCCGCAGCCGACCTCAGCTTTCACTAGACTATACGCCTGTTAATTACTGTGGGGCAATTCAGTGTCATGCACGGAGCCATGGATTTTCAACACTGGGGACGCACTATCAACGCCTTTCAACAAATTGAGTCGCGGATTCTGTTTCGGACTCAGCAACATTGGCTCGAAACGACCTGCGGTAAACTGCAACTTCTGAGGCGGGCAATATTGTCACACGAGTCCGCGAAATCAGGTCGGAAATGCCACAAGGGTCGTGCTCATCCTTCCTGTGTTCACATGAACAAAAGTGTGTCCCCATGATCTCACCCGTCAACACGAATTATCGCAGTGACACGACGTGCTGAGCTTCTGCCGCTATCAGCGTCGATTAGCGCAGATTAGTGTTCCCCCCAAAAAAACATGGCGAGTTTTGCGCGGGAAATTCAGAGCTGCAGGGGATGAGGGCCGATTCACAAATTGTGGGGACCTCGAAGAGGTTCATTCCTCATTATAGAATTTCAGGCCTGGAGGGCTGACACACTTGTGATTGTGGCGACCGTTCAGAACTTTGGCAATGACGCATCAGCAATTCGGGGCCTGACGGGCAGCGGGCTGGATATGGCGGTCCACCGGACCTGAATCGCCGAGTACGAAGGACGACTGCGGGTTTGAACGCATTGCTGTTCCCCGCCGGGTGCAGCGCGCCGCCATGTGAATTCATCAGCGTGAAAGGCGTTTAATGCCGGAACTGTCCTGTCCCGCGTCGGAGAAACGGGCAACACGGCACCCCATGCGGGAACAGCCCGAAAACCGGGGGTGACTTAAAACCGATGGTTTGTTTACAATTCGGCAATTGTTGCCGCGGAAATCAGGCTGGAGCCTCTTTCTACGGGATGCGGCGCGAATCTCGAACGTGTTTTTCTAGTGGACGGAGTAGCAGGGATGCATATCACAACCTTTCGCCAGTTCGACTGCGACTTGGATGGGTGTCGTGCGACGCGACAGGAATCCGGAGTCATCGCAGATCTACCCTCGAGCCTTGACGCCTCTCGATTGCGAACAGGTTTTCGACCTGTCGTCATGCTTTTGGCCGCAGCAGTTTGTGGATTTGGTCCGGTTTCGACAGCGGAAGCTCAGGCCCAGAAACCGACGGCCGAACAGTTATTAAAAGGGTACAAACCGTCCCAGAAGGACGTCGATTATGACACACCGGAAGTCGCCGACATGGCGAAGTGCACCGTGGCTTTGGAGAAAGGCAGTTACGTGATCAGCAACGCCGCGGGGCAGGTGTTGCGGCGTTTTACTGATTCCAACGGTGACAGTGCTCCGGACATGTTTCGCTACTATCACATGGGCCTGGAAGTTTATCGGGAAATTGATACCAACGGGGACCCTCGAACCAGGAAGAACATGCGTGCCGATCAGTATCGCTGGATGAACTGGGGCGGCACGCGCTGGGGTATCGACGAAGATGAAGACGGTCGCATTGACAGCTGGAAGATTCTGTCTGCTCAGGAAGCTGCGCGCATCGCCGTTGAAGCCATGATCGAGGGTGACCTGGCACGGCTGAACACCGTGCTGTTGAACGAGAACGATATCCGCTCACTCCGTTTGCCTGCTGAGATGACACAGAAACTGCAGGACTCCGTGAGTGACATTCCCAAAAAAGTTCAGGCCTCACTGGCCAATTCCAAAGTGCTCAACAGAAAGAGCGTCTGGGTGCGCTTTGATCCGCCATTGCCAGGTATGATTCTCGGCGAAGATCTGGGGGCGACCCGAGATATTACTGTGTACGAAAACGCCATGGCGATCGTACAGAACGGCGAGAAGCATGATCTGATTTCTATTGGTGAGATGGTCCAGATCGGCGAGGTGTGGAAACTGGCTCAGGTACCAACACCCGTCGATACGACTGGCACCGCCGTGGTGTCAGTGGGCGGCGTGATGATGCAGCCTTCGCTGGGTGAAAACGTTGGGAAGTCTGACGCCGGTGGGCCCGGTGAGATGTCTGCAGAAATGCAGAAGTTGTTTGCCGAACTGGATAAGGTTGATAAAGCCAGTCCCAAACCCGATGCAACGCCGCAGGAGTTTGCTGACTATAATGTGGCGCGGGCGAACCTCAGCGAAAAACTGGTTGCGGCGGCGAAGGACGATGAATCACGTCAGCAGTGGATTCAGCAATTTACTGACAGCCTGTCAACCGCCACTCAGTCTGGTTTGTATCCGGCAGGTCTGCCAAGACTGATTCAGTTGCAGGAATCCGTCAAGAACAATGAAGCCCTGCTGGGCTACGTGTTTTATCGCCGTCTGATGGCCGAGTATGCGGTCCGCCTGAAAGAAGACGACAAGGCAAAAACGGAAGCGGATGCCCGTCAGGCGCGCGAAGTGACTCAAAAATGGTGGTTTGAACAACTGGAAGGCTTTGCCCGCAAATGGCCACAGTCGGAAGATGCACCTGATGCGGTTGTACAGCTGGCGATCAGTTATGAACTCATGGGACGACTGGATGATGCCAAAGCATGGTACGAACAGCTCGCTAAAAACTATTCGACGACCGAAGGCGGTTCGAAAGCGAAAGGCGCCCTGCGTCGCCTGACTTTGACGGGAAACAAACTGCAGCTCGCCGGCAAAACGCTCTATCAAAAAGATCTGTCGTCGGCGCAATACAATGGCAAAGTGTTGCTTGTCGTCTTCTGGGCCTCTTATGCGCAGCCGTTCACGGCCGACCTGCCTGCGATTCAGGCAGCTTACAGCAAATACAACAAGGAGGGTTTCGAAATTCTGGGCATCAATATGGACGGTGATCTCGGCCCATTACCAGCCTATCTGAAGAAACACGGCATTACCTGGCAAAGTCTCCGCGAGGCACCCAAAGAAAACGGAATGCAGCCGGGCGACTTTGGTTACGGGATCGTGTCTGTGCCTACCATGTTCCTGGTCAACAAGCAGGGCATCGTTGAAGGTGGCATTACGACGGCGAATCTGGACTTCGCCGTTGACGCGCTGCTGAAGGGTAAGAAACTGGAATCCCTCCAGGCTCCAGGGACTGAGACACCCGCCAACGCCGAAAACACAACAGCTGAAAAGGCGAGGAAACTCAACTGAGTTTCCTGAGTCACAGGAAGAATTCAAGGCCTCATGGAAGCCCGGCATTGGATCGATGCCGGGCTTTTTTTATTTGGATGAAACCCATGCAGATCCGGAATGGCCACTTCGTGTGTTGCACTTCGCAAACCAGTATCGTTGTACTGACACGCGCGACGAGCATTCTCCCGCCGCTGGCCGTCGCGTTAATTCTGTCTTCACACTTACTCGCGCAGGAGCCGCCCTCGGTACTGCCGCTCGCGACAACCGACAGAATCGTGATCCGTGACGGTGCTTTGCAGCGTACTCGTGCCATTCCCGGAGTCATCGAAGATCTCGCCGGGCAGTCGGTCGTCCTCAGACGTGGCGGCAACGCAGTCGAAGTCTTCAAGTTGCACGAAATCGAATCCATTCAGTTTGTGAAGTCCGCGGCGTACGATGAAGGCCTCAGACAACTTCAGCAGCAGGAATGGTTACCGGCCATCGCAGCTCTGAAAATTGCCGAATCGGCAGAACCGCGAGCATGGGTCGTGCGTGAGATTCAGGCGTCACTCGCAGAAGCACTGCGAGCAGCCGGTGATTTTGAAAAATGCATTGAACTCGTTGAAAAAATCTACGAAAGCGATCCGAATACCCGGCATTTAAACACGCTGCCGCTGGTCTGGGACGAACGCCTTCCGCCGCAACATCGCTTTGTCGGAAAGCCTCTGGATCTGAAGTCTCCTTCCCTGCTTCGACAGCTCGTCGCCGCTTCGGCTTTGCTGCAGGATCCAGCGCACGAAGACGCAGCAGCAGGTGTTTTGCAAACTCTGAAAACCGGCCCCCGCGCCGCGATACAACAACTGGCAGAAGCTCAGCTCTGGCGACTGCGGTTATTGCATCCAGAAACCATCCGGGCAACAGAAACAGCGCTCTGGATGCAGCGTGTTCGCGACTTCGACAAACGTCAGCGATCCGGCCCTGAATTCATCATTGGCCGAGTCCTGCTGGCCGCCCATGACTACGACAACGCCAGCACCAGTCTGCTCTGGATGCCACTCGTCGCACCGCTCGACCCTCCAACCACCGCCGCCTGCACGAAAGAAGCAATCATCGCCCTCAAACAATCCGGTCGCATTGAGGAAGCCGCTCAGTTGCAACTACTGGCTGAACCGCAGTCCATTCCAAAGCCATAGCTGAAGAAACAGGCAGGTCGCCAGACATAAAACGAGCACGCCAACAAGTTCCCCGGCGTATACAGCGTCGAGCAAGCCACTACTGGAAATCGTCAAAACATCAAGGCCGCTCAACGTCGTTGATCGTGGCCTCCGTATGTGTTCCAGTCTATCGTCTTGAATTCGCATAGTCTGGCTGCGAAGATACCCCTTTCATTCTCGTTTTTGTGCAGGAAAGTCCTGATAGTGTGATGGTTCTCGCTGTCGCCCCAGCCAAACGCCGTCCTGAATATTGGAAGCGTCGCCGATCATAAGCGATTCCTTCAAATTTTGACCGGCAAACCAGGCACGGCGTTTTTTCTCTTTCGATACTTACACACGATCACCAGAATAACGAAGTTGGGCCAATGACAATGCGATGGCAGACGATTTTACTCGTTGGCACTTTTGTCGCGCTGCAGGCGGGAAAAGCCCAGGCTCAGGAATTTGATCTGCAACCGCCCGGCGACCGTGAATTCGTCAGCGACAAAGCGGGGATGCTCGACGAACCGTCGATTACCCATATTCGTGACGTGTGTGACAAACTGCTGACATCCGGTCTTCGAAAAGCGGATATTTCTGTGGCCATCTGTGAAACGATTCATCATGCTACAGCGTCGCTGGAATCCGCACTGCCGCGAACAGAGCATGATGTCAATGAGCTGCCGGACACGCTGGTGCTGCTGGATTGATCGCCAGGGAAAATAACGTCATGAATTGGCCACATGTCAGCGCCATTGCCTTGCTCATTGGCATCTTCTTTCCATTCAGCTCGGCTGTCTTTGCTGAGCCGCCGCTCTTTGAGCGTGGCGTGCGCGAGATCTTCGCGACAAAGTGTCTGGATTGCCATGGCCTCGATAAGGCGAAACGCAAAGCTGAACTGGATCTGCGATCCGCTTCGTCAACGCTCACCGGCGGCGAGTCAGGACCGGCTGTCGTTCCTGGCCAGCCGGACAACAGCCTGCTCTGGAAGATGATTGAATCGCAGGCCATGCCTCCGGAAGGGGCGATGGCTCTGACAGACGAAGAACGTGCGACGATTCACGCCTGGATTGCGGGTGGGGCAGAGTCCGATCAAAGCACGTCTCCGCCGGATGAATTCACGCTCGAGGATCGCAACTTCTGGTCGTTCCGGCCGCTCGAGGATCCTAAGCTGCCTGCAGATGAAGGCGCCGATAGTGGCCTGTCGCCAATCGACCGCCTGATCCGGCAGCGACTTCGTGCGAACGGACTGACGCTGGCCCCCGAGGCCGATCGGCGAACGTTGTGCCGACGCCTCTATCTCGACCTGATCGGCTTACCTCCGACTCCTGAAGAGGTCGATGAGTTTGTTCGCGACACCGATCCCGCTGCGTACGTTCATCTGGTCGATGCGTTGTTGAGTTCGCCGCAATTCGGCGAACGCTGGGGCCGACAATGGCTGGACGTAGTCGGATATGCAGACAGCAACGGCTACATCCGCCATGATTCACCTCGACCGCTGGCATGGCGCTATCGTGATTATGTCGTTGACAGCCTCAACAGCGACATGCCGTACGACCAGTTCTGGGTTGAGCAATTGGCGGGTGACGAACTTGTGGGATACCCCGCGTCACAGTTTTCCGCGGAAGATCGCAGGCGTCTGACGGCCACACATTTTCTGCGCAATGCACCGGATGGTACCGATAATACCGAAGGCAATGAAATCACAAGGACAATTGAGCGGTACGCGGTACTGGAATCGCAGCTGCAGATCACCATGTCTGCCATGTTCGGTATGACGATCGATTGCGCACGTTGTCACAGCCACAAGTTCGATCCGATTCCACAGCGCGACTATTACGCTTTGCAGGCCGTCTTTTATCCGGCGTTTAATGTCCAGAACTGGGTCCAGCCGAAGGACCGCTGGATCTATGCTGCCGGGAAAGATGAGATCGCCGCCTGGACGGAAAAGAATAAACTGGCAGAAGATGAAGCTCGGGCGCTACAAGCCGCGTTTGATACCTGGCTCGCGGAAAACCGTCCCTCAGAGGACGCCGCTGATCCAGAACTTACCCGTCGCATTGACGCGCGGCGCGCACAACTCGAACAGGATCTCGCCGCGGTCCGCGCGCGATGTCCGGCCGAACCGGATAAGCTGGCGTGGACGACTGATCTTTCGGCACAGGAACCGGACGTTCATCTGCTGAAACGGGGTGACTATTTTGATCCTGGGCCACTCGTAGAGCCTGGCCCCTTGTCCGTACTGGTCGAACCGGGGAATGAGATGTCGATCGAGCCGACTCCCGCCGGCGAACGAACAACCGGGCGGCGGCTGGCTTTCGCCCGCTGGGCGACGCGGCCCGATTCTCGCGCCGCGGCGTTGCTGGCACGCGTTCACGTCGATCGGCTCTGGCACGGCCATTTCGGAACAGGTCTCGTCCCGACTCCGGAAAACTTTGGCGTCAGCGGACTCGCCCCGACGCATCCTGAGTTGCTCGAATACCTCGCTCATGCACTCGCGGACGCAGGTTGGCGACAGAAAGAGATTCACCGTCAGATCGTGTTGTCACAGACGTATAAACAATCGGCATCATCTCCGGACTCAGGCGCAACGGCCGATTCCGAAACTCTGCCCTACAACCGTTTTCCGGCACATCGCCTCGACGCGGAACAAATTCGCGATTCGATCCTTTCCGTTGCCGGACTTCTGGATCTGACCATGGGTGGACCGCCAATTGAATTTGTCGATCACGGCAACCGCCAGATCGTGTTACCGGCTGGCTACAACGACGGTCCGCATCCCAGTGACCGACGAAGCCTGTACGTGCGATATCGACGGAGTCAGCCGCTGACTTTTCTGCAGGTGTTCGATCAGGCAACACCGGACCCGAATTGCCTGTCACGCGGACGTTCGACGGTTGTCGCTCAATCCCTGATGCTGCTGAATGGTCCGCTTTCTGTGCGCGCTGCCCGCCATTTTGCCGAACGCGTTCTTCGCGAAACAGCAGATAATTCCGAGCATAAGATTACACGCGCCTTCGAGATCGCGCTGGCGCGGCAGCCGACTGATTCAGAGCTGGCCGAGTGTGAGCAGTTTCTGAAAACGCAGGAGCAGCAAATGGTTGACGTTAATAATCCGCAGGCTGCGGTTCTGGCATTGGCAGAGTTCTGTAAAGTTCTGTTGGCCAGCAATGAATTCCTCCAGTTGCAATGAATCGGCGAGGTACGACTTTGAGTAAATTTCGACTGCCGGGTCCGGTGCCCGAATTGTTGACGCGGCGTGCGAGTCTCCGCAACATCGCAGAAAAAACGGGTTGGCTGGCTTTGGCCAGTACCATCTGCAATCAGCGAAGCGACGCGGCGTGCGACTTTTCTTCCAATGGACGCATGGCGCACTTCACACCGCCTGCGACACGGATGGTGTTATTGTTCCAGCATGGCGGCCCCAGCCAGATTGATCTGTTCGATCCCAAACCCGCATTGCGAAAATACGCCGGTCAACCGATGCCGGGCGGTGTCGAAGCCTTCTTCGACAAGCAGGACAGCAGCCTGTGCACGCCCAGTCCGTTCCGCTTTTCCCAACACGGACAGTCAGGGATGGAGTTCAGCGAGTTGCTTCCGCATCTCGCAGGCTGTGCTGACGATCTCACCATGATCCGTTCGCTGCACACGGTCGTCAACGATCATGAAGGCGCATTGCGGCACTTTCAAACGGGCAAACCGCGGGTTGGTCGACCTACGATCGGCGCGTGGCTGACCTATGCTCTGGGCACCCGAAATGCGAACCTTCCGCCGTATGTGGTGCTGTCTGATCCGAAACATGATCAGTTAGACGGCATTCGCAATTGGTCGTCTGGATTTCTGCCGCCAATGTATCAGGGCACACCACTCCGCTCCGATGGTGAAGCACTGTTCAATCTGGAATTGCCCTCCGGAGTCACATCCCGGATGCAGCGCGAGAATCTGCTGCTGCTCGAGACGCTCAATCGCGAACATCGCACGCGGTTTTCGCATCTGAGTGAGTTGGATGCAAGGATCGCCAACAATGCTCTGGCAGGAACGATCGGTGATGAGGTCGTGGCTGCGATGGATATTTCGCAGGAAACAGCTGCCACACGGCAAATGTACGGGATGGAGCACGAAGAGACTGGTACCTACAGCCGACGCTGCCTGATGGCCCGAAGACTGCTCGAACATGGCGTGCGGTTCGTGGCCGTCTTCAATGACGAAATCATGGGCGATCCATGGGATACACACAGCGATCACAATGCGAGAATTCAGAAGGTGAGTCGAAATGTCGATCAGCCGTCTGCCGCATTAATCACGGACATGAGACAACGCGGGCTGCTTGAAGATTCCATCGTCCTGTGGATCGGCGAGTTCGGACGGTTGCCTGTAGCGCAGGGCAAAGACGGGCGCGATCACAATCGCCACGCCTTCACGGCCCTTGTTTCAGGCGGAGGTTTTCGTCCCGGGATGGTCTACGGTTCGACAGATGACTTTGGCTACCGGGTTACGGAACATCCTTTGTCGATCGGCGAACTGCATGCCACGCTGCTGCGGCAGTTTGGCCTTGAACATGACAAACTGACGTTTCCTCACCAGGGACGCCAGGAAAGTCTGACGGACGCCGACATTACGGGAGTCAAACCCCGGCTGGAATTACTGGTGTGAGGTTTTTCGAGGCGCCGGTAATTTCGTTGCAACGGGTATAATCCATAATGTTGTTCCAGAGAGCGTGATTGGAAGTTGACTGAATGATCCTGTTCACTGCGACCGAGTATCCATGATGGAATGGTTTTGGTATGACAAAAGCAGCGCAGCATCTGCAGCAGGATGGAAATCCTGAAGTCTGTGATGAATTTGAGTGAGACTTGTTTATGAAAATCTTCCGCGCCCTGAATGCAATTCTACTCATCGTGGCAATGGCAGATGCATGTTCCGCACAGGGATTATTTGGTGAGCGAGACCTTGGAGGTTCGTTGAGCCGAAGAACCCAACCGGGCAGCGGTGAGCGAAGATTTCTTCGGGATGCGAGATCTGCGGGAGATTTCGTGGGCAGCACGGGCGCTGCCGATGCCGCGACTGGCTTCATCGGACGGCAATCCGCGGTCACCGCTGCGACCTCTGCGGTCACGGGACTGCGTGAAGAGGCGCGGCCTCCCGTCAATCGACCTCGCACAATCCGGCAGGGAGGTCTCTATGCAGAGCGACTGCGCCTGTCGCCTGAAACGCAGTCTGAGCTGCAGCAGGTACCCAAAGCACCGGTATTGTCGAAAAGTCTGGAGACATTTATTCGGTCTCGTTCGTTGACGATCGAGGTGTCTCCGGAAGGCCATTCAGCCATTTTGCGCGGAGCGGTTCCTTCCGAACGTGACCGGCAGACGACCGCGTTGCTCGTGATGTTCGAACCCGGGATTCAAAAGGTGGAAAACGAGTTGACTGTTGATCCGAGGCTTCCGCCGATTCACCGGCGTCTGCGTGATCGTGAAGCGAATTAGCAGACTTCAGACTGTGCCCCACGGAATTAAGCTCTCTTGCCGCGCCCGCCGCAGCCGGAGCCGGAGCCAGCAGGTCTTCGGCATCGACCGCATTAAATTCTGACAAGGCGCCGTCGTTCGGACTGCCTTGCATGTTGCGTTCATAAAATCCGCGCGTAAGTCCGATTTCAGACGTCTGGAGACCAGGGTGTGCAGGCTTCGCGTAAGAACGATGGTCGGACCGGAGGAAATCACCTTCTTCTGTCTCGTAGTTGATCTGCTGCACGCCGCTGTCTTCCTTGTTTCGAAGGTGCGCCGACAGCCTGTTTTTGTCCGAGGATGTCTTCGAGACTGCATCGGAAAGGCTCAGTTCACCTGGGAAAGGCGTTGAACCACCCGGCCCCTGGAGCACGACATGAGCAGGAGCGCCAGTCAGTTCGGTGCCATCGCTGCTGAGAAAGCGACTGATCAGAGTGACGTGCTGCAGCGGTCCGCCGGCAGCGTCCCACGGAACCCAGAAGCTGTAAGAATGCCCCAGCGTGGAGGCGCTGTAATGTTTCTGCAAGGCGTCGGACGGAAATACATACTTGCGATCGGGCGCTCGTTCCATGGAACCTTTGCTGTCATCCCAGGCATAAACAATGAGTGAACCTTCAACGCGGATCGGCTTGTGCTTATCCTGCCCATAGAACATCAGTCGTCCACCGAACCCACGGGTGGCAGCCATTCCAGCCTGATGCAGCACGGTATCGGACCACACGGGAACCAACTGCCGCGGTGTCTCAAATTCCGGCTCCTTTTTTCCAAACGGAAGCTGGCTTGACGACACGAGGGTACACCCTGCCGACAGCAGTGTCAGGCACAGTGTCAGGCACAGCGGTTGTGAGCAATGCTTGAAGGATTTGTGTCTCATGGGAATGGTCAAACTTCGAAACGCCTGCTTGATGATTAAAACGCGGGATCTGGATCTGAAAATGAACCGATGTTTAAAAACCCTGCTGGCCCTTCGTTCAACGAGATGAAGAATCTGTCCTCGTCGTTTCAAGTGCCAGCTTTGATTGGCAGGCCGGCGTTCGCATTCGCTCGCTGGTCCCACCCTGCTGTCTGGAGATGCATAAGTTTTTCCATCCACTGCTTCGGGCGGATTCAACGTTGCACGATCTCCAGGGGGAGAAGGTGGCCGACAGATCGGATGAAGGGATATTCGCTGTTTCTGTTGTTTGGAAATGCTTCAGAGTTGCCCTGCGTTCCAGCCTCCATTTTGAACACGCCATGAAACCCGCTTGGCCTTACCGCAGGGACCACATCGATTTCTGCTTTGTTTTAGGTTTGTGTTTCGCTTCTGGTTCTGAATCCGAATCCGTGAACCCGGCTGTTTTTGTGGTTGGTCTTTTTTCAGGCAATGCATCAGTTGACTTCAGGCGTTTTGTTTCACTCTGATCCTGGCTCGCTGAGCTGAAGGACATTTGCTGAATTCCTCCGTGGTTGTCGATAATGCCATGAGGCGCCGTGTCTGGTACCGGCGACGCAGGAACCACCTCCTGGAACGACTCGGCGCCGGGTGTCTGATCGGGGTAGATCGTTGGAATCGAGTTGGAATCAAGTTGCCCGGTTACATTGCTGTCGGTATTCATCCAGTTGAAGATATCGCACGATATCCATGACATGCGTGCCATCTCAACCTGTTTGATGTATTCAGCCTCCGATGGACCACGAACAACATGCGGCGTCAGAATAATCAACAGCTCTTTTCTGGTATTCGTGTTTCCGTCATAACGAAACAGGTTCCCAACAACCGGTACATCACTCAGCCAGGGAACTCGACGGGAAAATGTACTCTTGTTGTCGGTGATCAGTCCTCCGATCACGATTGTCTGTCCGCTGGCGGCACTCACCGTTGTCTGCGCCGTCGTGATATTGATTCGAGGCGAACGCACTACGTTACCGGTTGCGGAGATAGAAACCGGAATGCCCTCTGCCTCGGGGCCGACTTCAGATTTTTCCGCATCGATCTCCATGACCACCATACCTTCGGGACTGATCCGGGGCGTGACTCCCAGAATCAGACCTACATTTTCCAGTTTTATACTGTTGCTTTGTCCGACCTGGCTGATCGTTGATGCGGTAATCTGAGGTACACGCTGACCGACCTGAATAAAGGCCGGTTGATTGTCGAGAGTCATCACCTG
>JAGQQS010001257.1 GCA_020426105.1 Planctomycetaceae bacterium | reverse complement strand
CTGGATGCGGTCCTCGAAGACGCGACCGATTTGCGCCGCAACATCAGCATTACCGATCAGCAGAAACTCGACGAATACCTGTCGTCGGTCCGAGAAGTTGAGCAGCGAATTTCGCGTGCGGGGCAGCGTGGGGAGCTGCAGGGATGGAAACCCACACTGGATAAACCCAATATTCCGCGGCCAGCCGACGGTATTCCGCAGGACATCGCGGAACACATGCGTTTGATGAGTGACATCCTTGTACTGGCTTTCCAGACCGATTCGACTCGCCTGTGCACCCTGAAGCTCAACAACGACCATTCGTCGCTCAGGTTCCCGAATCTTAATGTGGATTACATGATTCACCACTTGCTGTCGCATCAGGAATCGGACGACTGGTTGAAGGTGAATCGCTTCTTCATTGAACAATTTGCCTATATCGCCGGGAAGCTGGATGCGATTCAGGAAGGCGAACGCACGGCTCTGGACAACTCCATGCTGATGTACTGCAGCAGCATGCATACCGGCAGCCACGACGCGACGAAACTGCCGGTTGTGATCCTCGGCAAGGGCGGCGGCAAGCTGGAAACCGGTCGTGTCCTTGATTATCTCGACAAACCAAATCGTAAAATGTGCAGTTTGTATCTGTCACTGATGGACAAGTTTGGACTGCATCTGGACAAATTCGGGGACTCGACGGAACGTCTCGCGGAAGTTTAACCTGCGGGCCATTCCTGCACCGGGGACCAAGTGAATCAGGCTGCGGTGACTTGCGGGAGTACTGCATCGTTGATCGATTTAGTTGCGCTGCGATATTCCCCTGCGGACAGCGGCGCTGATGATTTAAGAGCTTTCAAGGCGGGTGACGATTCACGTAACCGCGGACCCGGGCGGGCGGCGATTTTATCCAAGCGAGACGCGTTTCCCGCCGGGCTGGCGGTCAAACGATTTCAAAGATAGTCCGGAATGTCTTCACCCGCTCTGTTTGAACTCACAACTTCCAGGCAGTTTCCGCAATGGCTGGCGGAGCAACGCGTCAGCCTGGCCTTTACCACGTATCAAGCTGGCAAACTGTTTTTTGCAGGGCTGCAGGCCAACGGCCAGTTGTCGATTTTTGAAAGGACGTTCAGCCGCTGTCTGGGTATGTGCAGTGATGGACAGACGCTCTGGATGTCGTCTTTGTATCAGCTGTGGCGATTTGAAAATGTGCTGGAGCGTGATCAGACGTCTGACGGCACCGATCGTCTCTATGTGCCTCAGGTTGGCTATGTCACGGGTGATCTCGATATCCATGATGTGGCGGTTGAAGCTACCGGTCGCGTGGTGTTCGTGAACACGCTGTTTGGTTGTCTGGCGACTTTGAGCGATACCCACAGTTTTGTGCCACTGTGGAAGCCTCCGTTTATCGATCGCCTTGCCGCAGAGGATCGCTGTCACCTGAACGGTTTGGCACTGGAGAATGGAAAAGCGAAGTATGTAACTGCAGTAAGTCAATCGAATGTCGCTGATGGCTGGCGCGATCGTCGGCAGGATTCAGGATGTGTCATTGATGTCCAGTCGAACGATGTAATTGCGACCGGTTTGTCGATGCCGCATTCACCCCGAGTCTACCGCGAAAACCTATGGGTCTTGAATTCAGGCACCGGGCATTTCGGATTCATTGATCGTGCAAACGGACGATTTGAATCTGTAGCCTTCTGTCCGGGCTACATGCGTGGACTTTCGTTTTGCGGCGACTTTGCGATTATCGGTTTGTCGAAGCAGCGTGAGAACCGCACGTTCTCGGGACTGGAACTCGACAGCAATCTGGAGCGAGCACGGGCGGACGCTCGCTGCGGCTTATACGTAATTGATCTGCGAACCGGCGACGCCGTGCATTGGGTCCGCATCGAAGGTGTCGTGACAGAACTGTACGACGTCATCGCGCTGTCCGGCGTGCGAAAACCGCAGGCGCTTGGATTCAAGTCAGATGAAATTCGTCGAGTCCTGCGGATCGGAGAGGCGAAGGTGCTTTGAACATTCGCGGAGCGTGGCGGACACCAGCTCCAATCCCGTCGGCGGAGCGACGGGT
>JAGQQS010001256.1 GCA_020426105.1 Planctomycetaceae bacterium | reverse complement strand
CGCTTGCTGATGTGAGCGAGAGCATCAGAAAATTCGCGGAGTCGTACGTAACAGCAAGTTACTTCAGCCGCGGGGCATGGAATTGGATCGACACTCTTCATCCCCTTGACTGGCGGCCAACGGAAAGAACGTGCCTTGCACTGTGCCTCCCATTTGGCCCACAGGTTTGGGACTGGGTTGAGGCGCAAGGGGAAGACGTACGAGCCGAATACTGGCTACGGGCGCCAGCATACTTGTGGGAGTGGGATGAGCCGATAGTTCGTCGCGCTGTCGCTGGTCTTCTCGCTGCGAACAGGCCATTCAGCGCTATTGATCTCGTTAACTTTCGAGGTGACCCGGAACGGCCGAGCGATCTGATTGCGGAAGTACTGGAAGCAGGCCTTTCACAAAATACTGCTGAGAAAATGCGAGACATCGCCTACGATGTCCAACAGTTAGTCGGCTGTTTGCAAGCTGATGCAACGTTTGATCGTCAGCGACTTGCGAGATTAGAATGGGGATATCTCCCATATCTGGAGCAAAGCTACAGCAAGACTCGTCCCGCGACACTCGTCGCGGCGGTGATTGAGAATCCTTCCCTTTATCTGGAACTGATTCGAGCAGCTTATCGAGGTAACAACGAACCAGCGCACGCTACGGATGACACTGAAACGCATCGATTTCAGGCGAGACGTGCAGGGGAGTTCTTGGATCACTTGGACATCCTGCCTGGCATGAACGAAAGTGGGGCTATCATATCAACGACATTGGACACTTGGGTTCAGTCTGTCCTTAAGCTTAGTGAAGCAAGCGGCCATTCGGAGATCACGGCGGACAAGATAGGGCAATTCATTGGCAGGGCAATGTATCCGCATTTGGATCGTAGCGAAATTTGGTCACAGCTGGGCCCCGTTGTTGAAACTCATGCAAACGATGATCTAACCGATGGAATCGTCAATGGCATTCTGAATTCGCGGGGAGTGACCTCGCGCGATCCATTCGAGGGAGGACAGATTGAGCGTGAGCTAGCGGCGAAGTTTGGAGAAAGAGCCAAAGCAGCCGGGCGATTTAGTACGAAACTTGCAAAATGTTTCACGGCAATTCAAACGCACTACGAACACTACGCTTTGCGAGAAGACGAAATCGCTGAACGTCGGCGCGTGGGAAGGTAGGGAACTACGGAAATGGATTTTGAGTCCTATCAAAAAGCTCTTCGTGCGGAACCATTTGACGAATACACTGTCGAGGGGATCTTAGACGAGTTTTTCCATTCCGGAATTCCCCATGTGTTCAATGGCGATGCCGCGGGACACGGGCGGTTTAGAAGAAGCCTTGCCAATGAGATTAATTCCGCGTTTGGAATTACCGCGTGTCACCCAAACCATGTTGTGATTTGCGGTTCCGCACATCTTGGATACTCGCCGGTACCGGAGAAGCTTGGTAAACGATTTGATGGTGACACTTCAGACATTGACGTAGCAATCTTACTCCCGGACCTATTTGACCGATGGTGGCTTGAGTTGGTCGATCCAAGAGTCAGTCTTGGCTCGCACAGAAGCACCATTGCCGACGATCTCCTGAACGGATTCATCAATCCGCATTTTGTGCGCACCGCTACTACGACTGGACAGAAATGGTGGACACTGTTTGGCGGATTCACTGCAGGCGGCTTCAGCAGGGTGCGTGGTCGGATTTATCGTGGTCCGGCTTTCATGCAGAACTACCACCGGTTATCGGTCATGCGAGGCAGGGAACGTCTGCTGGGGCGACGTGGGTTTTAAACGGTGGAAATTGCAAAAGCTGTTACTTTACCGTTTAAGTACAATTCAGCCTTTTTTCTCCAGACCTCACAAAAGGTGTCAGGAACCGTTTTGTTGACATGACCGATGGATTCGGTTTGATTTGGGCATGGGACGACCGAAACGAACAGCTCCAGGTGGTTGGGTTTATCATGTGCTGAACCG
>JAGQQS010001255.1 GCA_020426105.1 Planctomycetaceae bacterium | reverse complement strand
CCGCTTCGCGCGCCTGCTGTACTGCGGGGAGCAAAAGTGACACCAAAACTGCGATAATTGCGATCACGACCAACAGCTCAATCAGTGTGAAGCCCTGTTGACCACGTTTTCGAGCACGCATAACGTTAATCCTTCTGCAGTATTTTGTCCCAAAGAATATGAATTGGCGTCAGAAATTCCAGAGGCCGCCAGCAGCGAAACCTGCAAAACACATGATCGGACCGATACCAATATCGTGCTGCCATTAGGGAGCACTCTTCAGAAGACGAAAACACGGGGCCGCGAATGGATCTACAACAAAAATCCATCATGTGTAAATTTTGGGCAAACTTTCGCCGTCCACTTCAGGTTTTCAGCAGCGATGCTGGTCGGAAGCTGTTCAATTTGCCTACGAAAACGGCCCCGGATACGTCAGGGAAGTCGTCCAGGTCCTTCCGCAGCTCGCATGGATTCAAAACGACGTCGGGCACCGGGATGTTCCGGCCGCAAACGCAGCGTCTCAGCAAATTCTGCGATCGCCGCTTCCGGCTGATTGAGTTCCTGCAGGATTGCTCCTGCCGCGATCGGAAAAACTAACCAATCATTTGCCGATATTCAGGGTGTAATGTTGTATAAGAAACTAGCGGATGTAGAATCTACGTGTACAGACTTATCGCATATCTGAGGAATCAGCTGATTCATTGAACCAGGTTGCTGTGTTTTCAGGCAGTACATTTATTGGCAGACGAAAGTAAATGGAATGTCCCCGGCGAACAGATCAACCGAAGACAGCGATATTGGCCGGTCTTCTGCAATGTCAGCTCTGGGGAATCTGTTTCTGGAACATCGCCCCCGACTGTGGAAGCTGATCTGTTATCGAATGCACGGCTTGCTGATGCGTCGCGTCGATCCTGACGACGTCCTGCAGGAAGTTTTTCTTGCAGCAAGTCAGCGATTCGAACATTATCAAAACAGTCACTACGCGTCGCCGTTTCTTTGGCTGCGTGATGTGTCGCTCCAGACACTTCATAACACTCATCGGTTTCACCTGACAACCCGGCAGCGCGATGCCACTCGCGAAGACCATGGCAGGCATCCAGAGTCTCGTGCTGTCGAATCATGGGACCGTCTGGTGGCTTCCCTGACAAGTCCCAGTCAGCGGGCAATTCGCAGTGAAACAATGACGGCCATTCGCGAATCTCTGACTCAATTGTCAGAGACCGACCAGGAAATCATCGCGCTGCGCCACTTCGAAGAACTTACCAACGCTGAAACCGCACAGGTGCTGGGAATGGAACCCAAAGCCTCCAGCATTAGATACATTCGAGCTCTGGATCGTCTCCGGTCCATTGTGGAGCAGCAGATTCCCCCTGATTCGACGTTTATGTGAGTCCCTATTTATGCCACACGAACATGAACACATGATCGGGGCGGACGACAACTCTGCAGTCCCTCCGCTGGGCGGCGATCTGGCTCAGGTTGTGCATGAACTCGCCGAACAATTCGCCGATGATGTTCGCCGCGGCGCATGTCCGACCATTGCCGAATACGCTGGTCGTTATCCGGAAGTTGCAACCGAGATTTGCCGTCTGTTTCCGACGATTCTGGCATTGGAAAGCGCCAAGGCCGCCAGCATAGCTCTGACCACCGGAGGGGCCTCACTCGGCGGTGAGATCCCGGTGGAACTCGGCAACTTTCGAATTGTTGAAGAAATTGGCCGAGGTGGCATGGGTGTTGTCTACATAGCCCGTCAGCAATCACTGGACAGAACCGTCGCATTGAAAGTGTTACCACGCGGAAGCCTGAGCCAGAGCGGGGCGGAAAGATTCCAGCAGGAATCAAAAATAGCGGCCCGACTGCATCATTCCAATATCGTCTCTGTCTTTGGCTGCGGAGAACACGATGGATATCGCTACTACGCCATGCAGCTGATTCAGGGTGTCGGGCTGGATGAAGTTATTCATAACGGCAATCGCTCCAGACCACCGATCACAATTCCCGCTGGTCGATCAAAGTATGTGCAGTGGGTCGCTGAAGTTGGCGTACAGGTTGCCGAAGCCCTGCAATACGCTCATCAAAATGGTGTTCTGCATCGCGATATCAAGCCCGGAAACCTGCTTCTGGACGAAAATGGTCGCGTCTGGATCTCCGATTTTGGGCTTTCGTGCACGATCACAGAGGACGGAAGCACGATTTTCGGACACAGCGGCACAGAACGCTACATAGCTCCGGAACGACATCACGGCTTCGCCGATGGACGGAGCGATGTGTTCAGTCTTGGTGTAACTCTGTATGACCTGCTGATCGGGCGAAAGGAAGAACTTGTC
>JAGQQS010000108.1 GCA_020426105.1 Planctomycetaceae bacterium | reverse complement strand
CCTAAAGAAATATCGGCCGTCAGTGGCCGCTATTTGTATCTCGGTGCGGAATCTCGCCGCACTTTTTTTTGACTCACATCAGTTGCAACGAATCCGGAGTTTGGGCAATTCTGGAATTTTGTAACTGAGTACTCGCGGTGTTCCAGTCGCGAAGCCTGACGGCTCAAGTACTGCTGCCGATTCCGCCGATCGCGGATTACCGTGTTAAAAATGTTTCTGGTGCCTGCTCTGCTGACCGGTAGTCGTCGCGATCGGTCAACAGGACTGTATGCAGAGTCGTCTGTCGCTGCCGGTAGATCTCCATCCGGACGGAAGATCCAATGTCAGACAAACTCACCAGGTTGATCAAATGATTCTCATCAATCACTTTGACCCCGTTGAATGATACGATGACATCGTCCGGTCGCAGTCCTGCCATAACCGCCGGACTGGACTTGTGAGAATAGACACGCACAATTCTGGCGCCGACAGCTCGTGACAGGCCAAGTCGCTGAGCGGTGGCGTCCGTAAAGTTATTGTCCAGTTCGACACCCAGATAAGCCCGACGCACCTTGCCGTGCTCTACCATCTGGTCAAAGACATGTCGCACAAGATTGCTCGGGATACTGAATCCGATGCCTTCATTTCCACCACTGTTGGAAGCAATCGCGGTATTGATCCCCACGACGCTGCCATACATGTCGATCAGCGGTCCACCACTGTTACCCGGATTAATCGCCGCATCCGTCTGGATAAAATCCTGGTTGGTAACCGACTGGTCGGATGACAGCGAAAGATCGCGGCGTCCTTTTGCACTGACAATTCCCATGGTGACGGATTGGCTGAGACCGAACGGACTGCCCACGGCGAGCACAAAATGGCCGATATTTACTGAGTTGCTGTCACCCCATCTGGCGGTTGGCTGACCTCCATCGGGAATTTGAATGATTGCGATATCGCTTTCAGTGTCTCGAAAGACCTTTTGCGGATGGACTTTGCTTCCGTCTGCGAGGATCACGTCAATGGCTGCGTTTTCGGCACCACGGATGACATGATTGTTGGTGATTACAAACAGACCCCGCACGGATTTACTTCGCATCAGGACGCCTGAGCCGGTTTCCTCCACCTTGCGTTCCGCTTCGGCACGAATGGCCTGAATATGCACCGCGGACGGCATGACGGAGTCGGCAATCCCTGAAATATGATTACCGCTCTCGACTAAAGCCGCAGCACTGGGCGGTATCCGCGCTTCGTATTTACCTTCTTCGGTGAAGGCTCGAGCGGACTGTGTCAGCCGCAGCGATTCAAGATGACCACCGATCGCAAGACCGATGGAAAGCATGCCGACTGAGGCAAGGATTGATGTTTGACGTCGCGCCATCAACGGACTCTCCGGGGAAAGTTTCACATCCTGTGGCACGGCTCCTTCCGCTGAAATTCGGATGATATCTCTTGAACATACACGGACCACCGTTTAGGAAGTTTGCCTGCATATTCAGAGCTCAGGTGACTGCCTCCCTGGAGTCACCGTGGCGATTTGTTACGAGCTGACGTCGCACGACGCAGCAGGTGACATGATCTCCTCTGACTCTATCGATCTGCGGTTTACGCCAAAGCAAATTGAATTCGGTAGATTCCGCCGAAGATGATCAGACCACAATTAGTTTCCGCTCAAGCCAATACAACTGCTCTTAAGGGAATATTCGGACTCGAGGTTGATCCAACGCGAAAAAAGCCTGACATCCTCTTCAGATGTCAGGCTCACGCGGATTTCGTCCGATTTCAGGGCACCAAATCGGATCGAATTACTTTAGATCATCTGCCGGTAGTGGTGGTGCCGGCAGAGGGTTTCGTTCAGGGATGGGCCTGAGCGGCGTGTTCTCATCAGCCGCATCGGGCTCCGTGGATGCCGAATTCTGTGCATTTGCGGCTGGTGATTCATTCTGGTCATGCCGCCTGTCGTGCGGACCACCATTGTGGAGCGGGGCGGGGAGTTCCGGGATGGCTGGCGGCAGCGAGTCGACACACTGCTCATCTGGAATCAGATCTGTCGCGTCATCGAACGAATGTGCCGCAGGTGTTCCAAATTGCCCTGGATACGCCTGATTTTCCAGCTCAGGGAATCGAATTGGAGACCTGCCTTCATTCGACGTGCGAGGGACGTTGCTCGTGCCGGGATATTCGGTCACTTTCATATTGGGGACACCGGTGGAAACACAGTTTGGTCGATTCGGATCCCGGTATCCGTAGCCACGTCCGCCACATGTGCCGCAAAATCCTCCGGCACCGCACCGCCCGCCGCAGGAGCCACAGGCGCCGTTGCCGCCCGAATGCAACATGACCTGACCTTCGAATCCAACAATGTCACTCTTGCATACGTTGGGATTGCATTCATTGTTCAGGAATGAAGAGCCGGCCGTGAAGGCGCAGCAATCGCCGTTTCCGTTGAAACGTCCCGCCTTCTGATGGCCTGAGAATGAATACGTCTGATCGATGCTGTCGATGGCCTTCGCGAGATCGCCCAGCTCGCCGTTGACCGATTTCTGCAGGCAAGCCATGCCGGTCATCACACCGATCACCAGCACAGTTCCTACGATTACAAGTTCCGCAGACAGGATCACTCCGTGTTCATCCTGCCGAAGTGCTTTCAGCAGATTCAACATTGATATTCTCCACATACAAAGTTCAGAGGGGAAGCCGTCCGTGGTGAATGACCACGGTGCCTATGGGCAGACATCAAGCGGGTCTGCGAGCCGGTTCGTCGTTTGTTTCAGGGAGCCCGACAGGGCCGAAGGAAGTCCGGGATTCACCCGATGCGAGAATGGAGCCTCATTGCTCCATCTCGCGTCGGACGAACTCAACGACTGAAAATCCATTCAGCCGCTGGCGGTTTCTCAGGCCGCCGTCTCCCTCTCTCTCGCTGTGAACAAAGCCCGGCTGCACCGCGAACAAATGTCTCTCTCGGGGACCGCGGCTGGCTGGCTCTCTGAAAGTCAGCAACCGGCAGCGGCTCTCGCATTCGTCGCAATTGGCGTAACCGTTCTCGTCACAACAATCGTTTCAGAATGCACAGCCCGTGCCAATGTCCTAACCGGTACAACTCATGCAACTGAACCTGTGTTCTAAAGCAATGTGGTTGAACGAGTTGCGAATATGTGTCACGGGATGGCCGCCCTCGGTACTTCCGACTGCGCGCAAAGCAGCGTTAACACCGGTGTTAACGATTTTGTTAATTATGCCGACAGCAGCGGTTCTGTCGGTAATGCCGCATTGAGGCCCAGCGTTGAGTCGACTTGACCGCGCGGGCGTCGCTCGTCCCTTAAATTGGGCTGGCGAATAGGACATCCACGCCGCATGCGGTCTGTTGATTGAGTCGCCAGCGGGCTCGCAGGCTGCTGATTTGGACGCCCGCCGGCTCGTCCCGTGGGTTCACAACGCCTTTGCGCTTCATAAAAACGCGGCTATTTCACGGCCCAAAGGCCCGGCAAGCTCCTGAGGTGAACTCCGGGGGGGCTTTAACCGCCAGGCTGCATGGTAGAAAGCTCCCGGAATCGGGGCTCCGGCGGATAGGAAGCCCCGTCGGCCCGGTGCGACTCTGTGTTGCTGTTCCCTGCAGGGGACGAGTCTGTCGAGCGTTCTTGATCCCGAAGAAGAATTAGGGGGCTGAAATTAGTCCGCACTTCCGGGGCCACCGGCGCTTGCCAGCCAATTCGCGACCAGGCGACCGGTTTTTGACAGCGGCAGGGATGCGAGTTCACGTGCAGCAAACCACTGTGTGCCATCCACTTTTGACCGTGCGGCAATAGTTCCGTCGCACAGAAAACTCGTCAAACGGACGCGATAGCGCGTGACGGAATACCTGAATTCAGTTCTCGCGACAACGGCTCCGACTTTTGCTCCTGCCAGATCGCGGATCCGCTGCTGGAGGGTGTCAGTCAGCGGCTCATTTCGAGTTGCAAACAGGCTTCGGGCCGAGGATGGTTTTTGTTTCTTCCGTTTACCAGAATTCGTCAGCGCCAGAAGTTTGCATTCCGCTTCATCGATTTCGAACCGCAGAAAATCCCACATTCCGGCCCAGCGTTCGTTTTCCGTACGGCGTCGGAGGAGAAACTTGTTTCCGCGACGAATAGCAATGCAGACCTCTTCTACCGCCGTCACAGGCGTTCGCGGCTTGCGAACGGGCAATTCATGCTGGCGACCCAGCTTGAAAGCTTCGCAGTCCGAGCTGAGCGGACATTGTGAACAGACCGGTTCCTGCGGACGACAGATTTGCGATCCGATGTCCATCAGCGCCTGATTGAAATCCCCAGGCCGTTTGCGAGGCACTATATTTGCCGCGAAATCCCACAGCAATCGCTGACTTGCCATCGACCGAACGTCGTCCGTCAGCCCCGTCAAGCGTGCATAGAGTCGTTCTGTATTCGCCTCAACGATGGGTGCGGGTTGCTCAAATGCAAACGAAGCAATTGCCCCGGCGGTGTAACGACCAATCCCCGGCAATGCTTGAAGTGAATCGGCATCCCTGGGAAATACGCCGGCATGCCTCTGCTGGATTGTCAGTGCCGCTTTGTGCAGATTTCGAGCACGACTGTAATAGCCAAGCCCTTCCCACAGTCGCAGTACCTCGTCAACATCCGCGGCGGCAAGTGACTTGATGTCCGGGAACTTTGCGACAAATCGTTCGTAGTACGGGACTACAGTGACGACGGTTGTCTGCTGCAGCATGATTTCGCTGAGCCAGATACGATACGGGTCGGCCGACGTTCTCCACGGCAAGCGACGCCCGAACTGGTCGTACCATTTCAATACAGCTGATCGGAGTTTTCGCAGACGAGCCGCGTCGATGGGGATCAATTCCAGAACTTCTCACCGTGCCAGTTAA
>JAGQQS010000107.1 GCA_020426105.1 Planctomycetaceae bacterium | reverse complement strand
TGCGGTGATGCAAGCAGTTGATCGACAACCCGTGCTGTCGCATCGTGCGAGGGATCCGCGGTGAAAGCCGCAATCTGTGCCTCCGTCGCGGGCAGGCCCGTGACCGTCCAGTGCAGCCGTCGCAGGAGCGGTCCTGCCGGAGCCCGTGGCGCTGGCGACAAACCGTACTCCGTCAAGCGAGCCTGAATGAAGGCATCAAGCGGATTGCCCCCTTCGGGCACCTCAGTGGACCATGGTGGATCCGTTGCTTTCAGCGGCTGAAAAGACCACCAGTCGCGCCCGCCGCGTGCATCTGTTGTCTGTTCGTAAATATCCAGCCGCCGTCCCTCGGGGAACTCGGCACCACCATCAATCCAGCGCTGCAGGATCGACACTTCATTTTCGGGCAACGTGGATGGTACGCCATGTTTGGGTGGAGGCATTTCACCCGCATGGATTCTCCGGAACAACAGACTTTCAGCTGCCGAACCGACATGAATTGCTGGGCCACTATCCCCCCCGGCCGCGATCGCGGACGCCGTGTCCAGTGCCAGACCGCCGGACCGATTCGTTGCCTGATGACATTCCAGACATCTCCGGATCAGGACCGCGGCCACATCTTTTTCGAAGTCGACGACGGCCGGACTATCGGCCACTGCCGGACTGCAGGGCAGACTCAGGCATGCTGTCAGAATTGCCCCACTGAGGAAGCATGAAGTTGCCGTCGCCTTCATCGTCGTGATCCGTTTCAGTTCGGGGATCCAGCTGTAACACCTGGGACTTCAGATGTATCGATTAATCAAATTCTCGAGCATCTCCTGCCGACCGCTTGTGTTACCCGAGACCTCGCCTTTTTCAAGTATATAGGACTCAAGATCAAGCAGATTTGTCATTCCGCTCTCAATCTTACGCCCAATTCCGCTGTCGTAACTGCTGTAACGGTTTCGCACGAAATCAGTCAGAATGCCATCGGCGCGAATCGCAGCAGCAATTTTCAGGCCCCGGGCAAATGCATCCATGCCACCGATGTGCGCATAGAACAGATCGATCGGATCGATACTCTCGCGTCGAACCTTGGCGTCAAAATTTGTGCCCCCGGGACTCAAGCCGCCCTGCTTCATGATCACCAGCATCACCTGCGTCGTCAGATAAATATCTGTCGGGAATTGATCCGTATCCCAGCCCAGCAGCAGGTCTCCGGTATTGGCGTCGATACTTCCCAGCACTCCCTGGATCGATGCATATTCCAGTTCATGCATCATGGAATGTCCCGCCAGCGTCGCATGATTGGTTTCGATGTTCAGCTTCACGACATCCAGCAGTCCATACTGCCGGATAAAATTCAGACACGCTGCCGCATCAAAATCATACTGGTGTTTTGTCGGTTCCTTGGGCTTCGGCTCGAACAAGAACTGGCCCTTGAAGCCGATGGACTGTGCGTAATCGTGTGCCATATGCATGAAACGGGCCAGATGATCCAGTTCACGTTTCATATCAGTATTGTACGACGACATATAACCTTCGCGACCGCCCCAGAAGACGTAGTTCTCTCCTCCCAAATGGTGCGTGACTTCGATGGCTTTGCGAACCTGTGCCGCTGCGTAGGCAAAGACGTCCGCATTCGGACTTGTTGCGGCACCGTGCATAAAACGAGGATTAGAAAAGAGGTTGGCGGTGCCCCACAGAAGTTTGATCCCTGTGCTTTTCTGGGCGGCACTGAGCGCCTTGACCACCGCGTCGAGATTCCTGTGACTCTCACGGAGTGTTGAGCCTTCAGGTGCCACGTCGCGATCATGAAAACAATAATAGGGCACTCCCAGTTTCGTCATAAACTCGAAAGCCACCTCAACCCGCCGCAATGCGTTATCGAGCGAGTCGGTGCCGTCTTCCCACGGACGCATCAACGTGGGCGCGCCAAATGGGTCGGTTCCATTGCCGCGAAACGTATGCCAGTAGCAGACGGAAAATCGGAGCCAGTCTTCCATAGATCGTCCCTCAACGATCTCGCTGGCGTTGTAGTGTCGAAATGAGAGAGGGTTTTTGGACTGCGGGCCCTCAAACTGAACTTTATCGACTTCCGGAAAATATGTGGCCATCAGATGAAAGCTTTCAAACATTGACAGTGCAACGGTGCCCCCGGCGAGAAGATCGCGGGAAGCTCAAGAGTCTAACAGCCTGAAACAGGGTTTGAAGGGTCCGGAGAACCTTACCTGCTCCGAACAACTCATCCTGACGCTAAAACTTACCCTGCAGCCCAGAGGTACCATACTTTCGCAACCCTGCCCAATTGCGCTCCTCGTCTGTGATTCACCTGTCGGATTACAGGACTTCGGATTGAAGTTTTCGCGACAGCTAGGTAGATTTCAGCATCTGGAACTGAACGGGACATTGAGTTGCACGAATGCGAGCGCCCGTTATTGAAGACGCGAGATGTGACAGGTTCGTGAGGGGGGTAAGGACGCCAATCATTGACGCCATGCTGTCGCCCGCAGTCTGCTTTCCGGATTTGACTTATCGACCTGCTTTTCAGGCCTATCCATGTTGTTTAAAAGTCTCGGCGATCTTGCCGCACACAAAGCCTTGCTGATTCTGCTGGGCTGGGCAGCTCTGCTGGGAGCCAGTATCTGGGCTGCGCCGAAACTCAGCGATGTCGCTCAGAATGGTGAATTCGCCTTTTTGCCGGATGATGCCGCCAGTCGCGTTGCGGAAGCGAAGTTCAAGGAGGCCTTTCCGGACGATCTGCACGCCAGCAATATCGTGCTGGTCGTTCGACGCGAGCAGCCGGAAGGATTGCTTCCTGAAGATTACGAATTTCTTTCTCGCTCTGTGATTCCGGAACTTCACCGAATCGCCGGACTTCCCACGGCGGAGGAGCGGCTCAACGAAGACTCTGAAAATTCAGCAGCTTCGGAGATGGAGGCGAAAGCACGAATCGCACAGGGAATCGACTCGTTTGAAGACAAGCGAATCGGTGACATGTATATCAGCGACGATAAACAGGCCACCTCAATTGTTGTGTGGCTGCGGACGGAGTTTCTGGATCAGTCAAATACCGATTTAGTTGATCGCATAGACGCCTTCGTTACAAAGCTCAAACATACACCCGCAGGACTTGATGAACCGTCACTTCCTGCCGGAATGGAGATTGCGCTGAGTGGCACGACGACGTTCGGTCGCGACATGATCGAAGAAACCAGAAACAGTGCGAAGTCGACTGAGAAATGGACCGTTATCCTCGTCGTGGGGTTGCTGATCGTCATCTATCGGGCTCCCGCCCTTGCAATGATTCCGCTCATTACTGTGGCGATTTCCACCGTGATATCGATGAACCTGCTGATTCTGATGGCCCAGGCCGGCTGGATCACACTGTTCAACGGGATCGAAACCTATGTGACGGTTTTGATTTACGGAGCAGGCGTTGACTATTGCCTGTTCCTGGTAGCGCGGTATCGTGAAGAACTGGATGGCGGGCTGACGATCGAGGATGCTGTTTCAGGAACCCTCGAACGTGTCGGTGCTGCTCTGACGGCAAGTGCCGGGACTGTCGTTTGCGGAATCGGGATGATGATCTTCGCGGAATTCGGCAAATTCCGCGAAGCAGGGATTGCGATCTCATTCGGGCTGACCGTTTGTCTGTGCGCAGCTTTAACGCTGACTCCCGCGATTCTGCGACTGGCTGGTCGGTTCGCGTTCTGGCCCAATGCCCCGCGGGCGTCTTCCCGCAACGAAACAGGATTTCTGTCCGGAACGGATCTCACTTCTCGAATCCAGCGCGCCAATCTGCTGACTCAGGGCTGGAAATGGATCGGTGGTGTGATTGAACGTCGCGCCTGGACAGCATGGTCGCTCAGTATCGTCCTGATGTTGCCGTTTGTGGTAGCGGGAGTCGTGTTTTTTGGCAATCTAAGTTACGGTTTGCTGTCAGAACTTCCGGATACGGCTGCCAGCGTATACGGAGCTCAGGCTGCGCAGAGGCATTTTCCCGCCGGCGAAGTCGCACCGCTGAAAGTGCTCCTCGAAGTCAAAGGGATGGACTTCAGCCCGATTCAGGGCGAATCTGAAAAACTGGTTGAGCAGTTCACCAATAATCTCGTGCGGCAAAAAGACGCGCTGGGTTTGTACGCCGTCCGATCGCTGGCAGCCCCAAAGGGACAGCGTGAAATGCCCACACTGAATGCGCGGGAACGAACCGCGATGAAGATGTTCGTGCGGCGGGAGTTTGTGAGTCCGGCTGACAGTTCGATTATGCGTGTGATTCTGATCTTCAAAAACGATCCTTTCTCGCGAAGCAGCATCAGCGACTATCGAAATCTCCGCGATCGCCTGCATGACCATCTACCCGAAGGGCTCAAGAATGCAAACATGTATTTTGTGGGCTCAGTTCCGCAGATCAGCGATCTGAAAGACGTCACCGATTCAGATCAACTTCGCATTGATGCGCTGGTGCTCGGAGGCGTCTATGTCATTCTGGTATTGCTGCTCAAACGCCCGGGTGTCTGTGCTTATCTGATGTTCACCGTGTTCTACAGCTACCTCGCGACATTGGGATTCACTTATCTCGTCTTCTGGATGACGGCCGCGAACCCATCGGAATTTGCCGGTCTCGACTGGAAAGTACCAATGTTCCTCTTCACGATCCTGATCGCGGTCGGGGAAGACTACAACATCTTCCTCATGGCTCGGATCGAAGAAGAACAGAAAGTTCACGGACCTGTAAAAGGCATTACGGTCGCATTAGAGCGCACAGGAAGCATCATTTCCAGTTGTGGTATTATCATGGCAGGCACGTTCTGCTCTTTGATGGCCGGGAGTCTGGTCGGAATGGACCAGCTTGGTCTTGCACTTGCCGCCGGAGTCCTCCTGGACACCTTCGTGATCCGCCCGATTATGGTGCCGTCAATGTTGATTCTGCTCACGACGGGAAGACTGGGGGTTCTGAGTCGTCTCGCTGGCTTTCAAAAAAAAACGCCTATGAAAGTGATTTCGTCCGAGAATATTAAAACCCCGGCTGCTTAGGTCAGCCGCGTTGCCTTGATTTTGGCGTCTGACCGTATTCCGAAAGGTGGGTGGAAATCTTGCCCGGCCTTCGGCTTGAAACGAAATTGACCGGGCAAAATCCCGTCAACCCGGCGGCAGAGCAACGACTGTACAGTGCATCGGTCTCTCCGGCAGCGAGATTCCGCCACATTCGAAATTCAGCGTCCGGCGATCCGTCGGTCACCTCGCCAATTTTGGTCTTGGCCAGTTTTTCACGATCGCGATAAACTTCGGTTTCCCCTTTGTTCGTACGGAAACCGGCAGGATGCTGAATCGCAGGAAATGGATGTTCTTTTTGATGTTGCTGGGGCTGACGCAGGTCGGCTGTGTGCATCGACGCGTCACGATCAATTCTTATCCGTCAGGAGCGCTTGTCAAAATCGACGGCAAGGACATCGGCTATACGCCTGCCTCGTTTGATTACACATGGTACGGCACCCGGGAAGTTCAGTTGCTGCGAGACGGCTATGAAACTCGAACTGAAATGGTCGACATTCCCGCTCCATGGTATCAAAAATTTCCGCTGGACTTCGTGAGTGACAATTTTCTGGGGCGACACGTCACGGACCATCGGCAGTTTTCATTTCAGCTGGAGCCGAAACGCAGCGACTTGTCGAACAGCGTCATGCAGCGAGCCGGTTCACTCCGCAGCGAAGCGTTACATGGTCAGTAAGCCCGCCCAATTTTATACCAAAAACGAGCGGACTATTGCACTATGTGCCTTCTCCGCGTAACCTCGTGTCAGTCCAGCGGCCGAATTGAACGCTGGTTTTGGCGAGTTACAACGTGTTTGCAGTTAATGAACGAGGTATGTTATGAAGTTTTCTGGAACGCTGCTGGCGCTGCTGGTTCTTTCCGGAGTTGCGTTGGCTCAGGAAGAGTTGACTGACGCCGATAAGCAATTGATTCAGGCGATTCAGGATGCTGGCGGACAGGCCATGCCCCTGGCAAAAAATGACGCTCGTTTATCCGTGGCTTTTCATCTGTCAGATAAAGAAATTACAGATGAAACGCTGGCGGTCGTGAAAGACGCGGCAAACATCTATTCGCTCAATCTCCGCGGGACCAAAATTACTGACGCCGGTCTGGCGCACCTCGCGGGGCTTAAGGGCCTCACCAAACTGCATCTGGAAAAGACGGCCGTTACGGATGCCGGGTTGGAACAACTGGCAGGCCTTCCGGGACTGGAATACCTGAATGTATACGAAACGAAAGTCACTGATGCAGGTTTGGCACATCTCAGTAAGCTCAAGACCCTTCGCAAACTTTACGTGTGGCAAACCACGGTTTCGGAAGCCGGGGAAGAAACTCTGAAGGCGGCAATTCCGGAAATCGAAATCGTGCCGGATTTCAGGAAAGACCGCGAACGCATGGTGATTGAAACTGTTCGGGCTGCTGAAGACGAAGCAAAACATGTGGAAGAACTTGCTGCAATGATTGAAGGGCAAGGCAAGGCGATTACTGATACGGCGGCGGCATCAGAAGCGGCGGCTAAAGTGCACGCGGAAGCACAGGCCACATTGGATGCTGTCACAAAAACTCTTGACGCAGCAAACGCTGCCAAGGCGGCGGCCGACAAGGCTGTTGCAGATTTGAAAGCCGATCCTAATTCTCCTCCGGCAGCGATCACGGCCGCCGAAGCCGCCGCTGCTGAATCTCAAAAAACAGTCGAAGCTGCAACTGCGGCTGTGGAACCCGTGAAAAAGCCGGCAGAAGAAGCCAAGGCCAAAGCGGACGAAGCAAAAAAGAAAGCGGACGAAGCAACGGCTAAGCTGGCTGAATTGAAAACCAAGTCCGAAGAAGCCGTCAAGAAGGCTGCCGAGCTGAAG
>JAGQQS010001254.1 GCA_020426105.1 Planctomycetaceae bacterium | reverse complement strand
AATTGTTGAGTGACTTTGTTGCCAGTTCGAGATACACGAGTCGCGGGGCTTTATCCAGAGTTCCCTCGAGCGAGTCAAAGTTTCCGGCGGTCAGTGATTTCCAACCGGGCATCGGCTGGTTCGGAAACGTCAGACGTTCCGGATTGATGGCACGATCCACGATGAATGACAGAGACGCGAACTTACCGGCGGCAAGTTCCATCGAAAAGGTCATCGGGTTCGTCGGATCCAGCTGAGGACTCTGCAACGAACCGGCAAGCCGCTGCGACCACACGTGGGAAAACCGGCCGGCAGGCAGAAACATTAATAACGCAGTGTCCCCTTCGTCGGTGATCACGATTTCTCCATCCGTGACCAAGCCGTGTTTCATGCCGCAACCATCCCATCGCCAGTCGCTCGTTGTATCACTTTTTGTAAAATCCGCGAGCAATTTCAAATTTGTCTGGTTGGCGACAATCCGACGCTCATGTTCGCGTTTGTACTCATCGGCTGTCACCGGAGTATTCAGTGATCGTTTCCAGTACTCGGCGATTGAGGATGGAAACGTAGTTGCCGGATTCTGATCGGCAGGGATTGCCCGGATTTTTTCTGCAACACCGCCGGACCTTTCAGCTTCAGTGGCATCAAGCCAAATTCTGGTCAATTGCTCGCGAAGCTCCCGCTTAATCACGCCAAGCTCGTTGATGATAGACTCATTGGAATCGACCGCGTCTACACTTCGTGCGCTGAAACGAGTGCTCATCAGCATCCCGGCGAGGGAGTAATAGTCCCGTTGTTCAACAGCATCCAGTTTGTGGTCGTGACATTGAGCGCACGCGAGTGTGGTCCCCAGAAATGCTTTCCCGAGCGTGTCGATCATATTGGAAACAGCTTCCTGCCCCACGCCCTCCACGGCTGCATTGTCCCCATGGCGACGCTCTCCGAGGCGCAACATCATCGGACCGATGAGTGATTCGTTCTGACGGGTGACAGGATCAATTCGAGGATCCAGCAGGTCGCCGGCGATCTGTTCGGTCACGAATCGCGGATAGGGCACATCCGCATTGAATGCACGAATCAGGTAGTCGCGATACCGCCACGCGTTCTTGGCCGGGACATCCCATTCATAACCGTGCGTATCTGAATAATGGACGACGTCCATCCAGTGCCTTGCCCAGCGTTCACCGAAATGCGGACTGTCAAGCAATCTGGCGCACAGATGATCCCACGCCTCCGGAGTCTCGTCGGCTTCGAACCACGCGACAAGGTCGGATTCCGGTGGGAGACCTGTCAGCGCAAAACTCAAACGTCGCAGCAGCGCGCGACGATCTGCCTCCGCCACCGGATGCAGACCAGAGGACTCCAGCCTGGCAAGAATAAATCGATCCACGTCCGTTCGTGGCCATTCCTGATTCTTCACAACGGGCACAGCGGGCTTTGTCACAGGTTTCAGGCTCCACCATTCCAGGCGTCGATGAAACTCCGATTCCCAGTCAGCAACTTTGTCCGGACGCTGCATCTCACCATTTCTCGGATCCGGCGCCCCCATCCGGACCCAGGTCACAAAGTCATTGATGATAGCATCCGAAAGTCGTGGTTGAT
>JAGQQS010000106.1 GCA_020426105.1 Planctomycetaceae bacterium | reverse complement strand
TGGCTACTTTTGTCACACGTGTCTTCATATATTCGCGACACTGTTGCACGCAGCCAGGATTGATCAATCCTGTGCGCTCGCACGCCCCGGGCGATAGCCTTTGCCGGGTTTGTGGCGGGATTGTTTTTTTGAGCCTTTACTTTTTGGCGGGGCTGAGGAAGTCTGGGGAGCGATATTTTTTCGTCGACGCAGCGTCGGGTCTGCGTCGGGGTGATTAGGTGTCGATACGCCAGCAGTTCCGATTGTGTGCACGTACTCGCCGCGGCCTCGCGCGTTAGCGTCGGCGCGGCGTTTTTCGAGGGCCTCGCGGGGAGGATTCGCGGGGATCAGACAGTCGCAGCCTGAGCCGATCAGATCCTGGCGACCAGCCTGTTCGAGTGCTTTGCGGACGTCGAAATAATTTTCGGGCTTGAAGAACTGCATCAGGGCGCGCTGCAGTTTTCGATCGCGCAGATGCTGAGCCACATACACGGGCTTCTTCGTGAACGGATCAATTCCCGTGTAATACATCGCAGTCGCGACATCGAACGGAGCGGGAATAAAGTCCTGCACCTGATCCGGACGGTAACCATTTCGCTTCAGGAACAAGGCCAGATCAATCATCGCGTGCAGGTCGCTGCCGGGATGACTGGCGATGTAATACGGGATGATGTACTGTTTTTTTCCGGCTGCCTTTGATTCGCGATCAAACACTTCGGCGAACTGATCAAAGTCATCGCTGGCCGGTTTTCGCATCAAATTTAGCACGCTGGCATCGCTGTGTTCCGGCGCGACTTTCAGATGACCGCCGACATGATGACGCACAAGGTCCTGCATGTATTCCGGCGATCGACGCGCCAGATCCATCCGGATGCCGCTGGCCACGAAGACCTTCTTGATGCCCGGAGTTTCACGGGCATCTTTCATCAGTTTCACGAGTGGTCCGTGGTCCGTTCCCAGCAGTTTGCAGATTGTCGGATGGACGCACGACTGCCGTCGGCATTTGGCTTCGACTTCCGGTCGCGAACACCGCATCTCATACATATTGGCCGTCGGTCCGCCGATGTCGCTGATGACGCCTTTGAACTGCGGGTCCTGAGTCATTTCCTGAATCTCACCAATGACCGAATCATGACTGCGGGACTGGATGATTCTGCCCTGATGTGTCGTGATGGAGCAAAACGTGCAGCCGCCAAAACAGCCCCTCATGATCGTGACCGAGTCCTTGATCATCTCAAACGCCGGGATCTTTTCCGTGTACGAGGGATGTGGTCTGCGCGTATAAGGCAGTCCGTAAATTGCATCCATAGCCATCTTCGAAATCGGCAATCGCGGAGGATTGCAAACAACCGCCTGTCGATCGTGGAACTGCACCAGGCCTTTCGCATTGAAGGGATTTGTTTCATTGTGAATCATCTTCGTGGCTTCAGCGAACGCGGATTTGTCCGAAGCAACGGTTTCGAAACTCGGCAGCCGCAAAAACGTCGGCTCACTTCCGGGATCCCCAAAACGTTCTTCCGATTCCTTTGCTCCCAGCACATACGCCATGCCGCGCATGTCACGCAGGTCGCGCACGGTCTCACCGGCCGCAAGTCTGCGGGCAATCTCCAGAATCGTGTCTTCGCCCATGCCGAATCCGACAAGGTCCGCCTTGGCATCCAGCAGGATGGAACGGCGAACTTTGTCACTCCAGTAGTCATAGTGAGCGAGGCGCCGCAGCGATGCTTCAACGCCGCCGGCAATCACAGGAACACCCGGAAACGCTTCCCGCGCGCGCTGGCAGTATCCAAGTGTGGCTCTGTCTGGCCTCAACCCGATGCGGCCTCCCGGCGAATAGGCGTCATCGTTGCGAACTTTGCGATTCGCGGTGTAGTGATTGATCATCGAATCCATATTGCCGGCGCTGATCGCAAAAAACAGTTTCGGCTTGCCGAAGGTTCGCCAGGCATCGCAGGAACGCCAGTCAGGCTGGCTGACGATTCCCACTCGAAAGCCGCCGGACTCCAGCACACGACCAAGGATTGCGCTGGCAAAGCTGGGATGATCGATGTAGGCATCCCCGGTAACGAAAACGACATCGACTTCATTCCAGCCTCGCGCCTGAGCCTCGGCCAGAGTCATCGGCAGTGGTTTTCGATCGCGAACAGACCCATCGCGCCCTCGAAGGCCAGCCAAAGGGTCGGAATCGCAATCGGCATGCGGGAGGTTCAGTATGGGCAGGCTGATTGAATTTGATTTTGTCATATCGGCTATGGTACCAACGGCGTGCGCTCTTCGTCCAGGCGATAATGCGTCACTTACGAAGCATCTTCAAATCCGGGTCGCTGCGTTTGACACTTGAGAGGACTGACAAACGTTCTGATTTCCTGAGAACCTGCTTTTCTGCCAGATTGAAGCCGAATAGTGCCGCCTGCCAGTCGCTCCTCCGCGCCATCGATGCCAAACTGATTGAAGGATCCGCTCCACGATTATTCGCCGCCTTGTCAAACGGATGAACGCGTTACAAAGACGCCGCCCAGGATCAGAGTTGTGATGCTGACGCAGGCGCCCAGCGTGAAACTCCACGGACGATACGTCCATTCGATGATGTGTTCACCCGCAGGAATCTGAACACTCCGATGAAACCCTCCAGCGGTCAAAGCGACGGCTTCATGGCCATCCACACTCACATACCAGCCCGAAAACATGAGTTCATTGGCATTAACGACAGCCTCCTCGGAAAGGTTGACACGAAAGACCTGCCGCGAGGGACGCTGCTCAATCCATGATAATTCATTCAGGGCCGCCGACGGTTCCGTGACGATTCGACCTTTTGCCGCCTTCATCTGGTACAGGAAGCAGGCCGCATTGCCCCGCGCCCACACGCGATTAAGAAAACTGTCCGGAGCCGCGTTGACAAGTTCGAGGTCCGGAGAAAGTGATCCGACGTGATCCTGAGTCAGAACGTGCGTCACTCCACGATCGAGCAGTCGCCTGACGTCGGCATCAGATGGAAATTCCGTGCCGCCATCGTCAGGTGTTGTTTCAAACAATGCATCCTCCTGAAAGTATTCTGCCGGTCCGAGACCCAGGTACTGAGGAATACAACTGACGCCAAACAGATTACCCACATTAGGTCCGGAAGCCAGCAAACGCGCCGCCGGTTTATCACGCAGTGCCGCCGCGATCCAGCTGTCCTGCAGTCCGGAAATCGGCGGCGTCGCAACAATTTGCGCATCGCATACCGGTGCGTCACCGGAAGCCAGTACATCACACAGCGTTATGCCTCCGATGAGCGCCGTCAGGATGTATTGTGTCGGCCGGGATTTTCGCCGGAGCAAAGCATCGAGAACCAGCCCGGAAACTACGGCAAGTCCCATCGTCGTGACGATGGTGTATCGGCCGGGTCCCATGAAGAATCCGAATCCCGGCAGATGCCTGGTCACGGGCATGAACCAACCGAACGCATAGATCACCGCCGCGCCGGACAGCACGAGCCAGATCTTCCAGTGCGTGTGACGCAGTCGTTGCCGCACAGAATGCTGCAGCAGACACACGATCAGACCTAAAGGAATCAGCCCGATATAAAGGTGAGCTTCAACCTGATTTGTATTGGCTGACGACATCAGAAACGGAAACTGCAGCATCTGTCGCGACTGGACAATTTCCGGAGAATGCCAGTACCACCAGCCAGCCACCAGTTGAGTCAGATACACCGGCGGCAGATGACCATAGGCTGGATTAAACACGGCATTGCTGCCATCACGCTGACTCAACTGACGAAGTTCCAGCGTGGGAAGCAACTGCACGGCGGCCAGGCAGATGCCCATGGCAATAGCTGCGGTTACGTAGCCACCCGCGCGAATGCGCCCGATCGTTCTATCGGTGTCTTCGGCGGTCGCCGTTCGCCCTGAAGTCAGCAAGGCATAACCCAGGCAACAGAGCTGCGTGATAAAGGCCAGCGTAAAGTGTCCTGCCAGCAAATGCATCCCGAATGCAAGCGCCAAAAGACAACCAGCGGCTCGGCTGGGGCGACTGACGAGTCGTTCCGTGAGCCACAGGCAGCACGGAAACCAGACACCACCGATGATGCTCCATTCCAGCGACAGACGTGCTGGAAACCAGCCATACACGAAAACCGTCGCTGCCAGCAGTGCGGAAGTCTGGCTTAGCAGCTGACTCCGACAAAATCGCCAGGCGAAAACAAACGCCATCGCGTAATGAAGAAGAATGCTGGTGTTGTAGGCCGTGTTGACCGGGAATACACGATACAGAAGTTGATTGGAAGGATAGAAAATCCCCGCCTGACTCTCAGCATGCAACGGATACCCCAGGCCGGTTCGGTCATGCCACAGCGGCAGTTCTCCGTGTGCGAAGGCTTCCGCCATCATTTGTTTTTGAGGAAAGAAATAGGGATAGGTGTCTCCCCCCACGATCCCGCCGCCGGTCAATAATGCGTGCCAAACCCCCATGGCCAGAGCGCAGCCGACCACGATTGCCATAAACCAGTCTGCCTTGCTGACGCAGCCCGGCAAAATTGAGTTCTGTGGGGAGGTCGGCCGATTCATGTCACATCAGCATCGAAGACTCGAACCTTCTCCCACGATTCTTTGTGCTCCGCAATGAATGTCAGATGATCTTCGATCGTTTGATAGGCATCATGCGCGGCGCGGGAATCGAAGACGATATTGAGACAGACGTCAAATGCATGATCGTTAACCGGACGGGCATATTCTTTTGCCAGAGTGCCGGCCGCAAAAAAAGCGACGCCGGGATGATTCTTCAGGTACTTGTGACAGGCATCCACGAGCGATTGAACATTCGCCGGCGAAGCATCTTTCAGCTTGAAGAACACGACATGCGACAGCTTTTGACCGATAGCCACGGGAGACCTTTTCTGTTAATTAATCTGATCGGGAAAACGGCAGGCAGGCCCACAACAGTACCCGCCGCCAGGTGGCAAGTATGACATCAAAGCTCGCCGCTTCAACTGAATTGGAAGCACTGTTCTTCATATGAGAGACCGGGAGAGACTCAGAGGACACACCATGTAAGAATCAAGCGGAACCATGGACTCGATGGATTCATGAACACTGGGACAGCCGCCCCGTAGGCCGGACCAAGCGCAGCGCCGTTCCGGC
>JAGQQS010001253.1 GCA_020426105.1 Planctomycetaceae bacterium | reverse complement strand
CGTGGCCTCGTCCACTACGATTCATGCTCTTTTCAGACGCACACAAGGTGCACCGATGGTCGATACAGCCGTGCTGATCGGATTAGTTGGTGCCGTTTACCCAATCGGAACATTTGATGAAGGTCGCATGGCCACAAATCCGATAACTAAGTTCGGAGCAGAGGAGGAATGAATAGCAACGGGTATCGCTGCGGGGAAATGACAGCGATCCGAAGTAGTTCATTGATAAAGAGGTCGTGACGTTGAAGGATTCACGCATGCGGTCCAGATTGAGATTGTTTGTCGGAGCGGAAGCTCCTGAGTTGGCGGCTTATCAGGAGCCGGAAGTGTCCATGAAACTCGGGGAGCTTACGCGAATTCTGGCCGACGCCATAATTTGGGATCGCACATGGATCGCCGATTTTGCCGATGACGATGTCCGAATTTCCGCAGATCTGTATGAAGTACTGTCCGCGTATTCGCAGTTGCGTCCATCTGCATGATGGTCGCTGACACGTTGAGCATCGAAAACGACGTTCATTCTTTGGGCTGGATTCGTAAGAATTCGGAGCGATGTGCCACGCATCCTTCGAATTCGCAGGAATCCGGATTGATCTTATATCTGGCCGCGTGGGGTCTATGTCACTGCGTGACGACGCTATTGCCATCTGGAACGCCGGCGTTGCCGCGGTCGATTCCTCCAGGTCTGTCACACAGCAGGTCCGCGTGCAACAGAACCAGTTGTGGATTGCTGACGCACAATTCTCGCTGTCAGCGGCCAGTCGCATCGAAGTCGTCGGCGCAGGCAAGGCTGGTGCTGGCATGGCCAGCGGCGCCGAAGCAGCCCTGTTGTCCACCTTCCCCGCTGACCGTCTCTCGGGTTGGGTGAATGTACCTGCAGACTGCGTGAAACGACTCACACGAATCCACCTGCATGCCGCGCGGCCTGCAGGTCTCAATGAACCAACGCAGGCCGCCGTCGATGGGACGCAGGAAATCCTGCGCCGCGTTCAGGCACTGTCGAGTTCGGACATTTGCCTTGTCCTGCTGTCCGGCGGTGCGAGTGCCCTGCTCTGCAGTCCCAGCCCCGGAATCTCGCTCGACGACAAGTTGTCGGTCACGCGTGCTCTGGCCGGCAGCGGTGCCCCGATCCATGAGCTGAATCTCGTGCGTACACAGTTATCTCAGGTTAAAGGCGGAAGACTGGCGGCTGCCTGCCGAGCCGGGACCTTGGTGGCGTTGATTATTTCCGATGTGATCGGAGATCCGCTGGAGATCATTGCTTCGGGGCCGACAACGGTGGGCACGGCACGTGCCGCCGATGCGCTGACAGTCCTGCGCGGCAGAGGATTGCTGGATCGGATACCGCCGCGCGTCGTCGAATTCCTCGAACGACAGACGAATATTGCTCTCACCGCCGAATCAAACTCGGAGACTTCTCAGACATGTACTGTGGTCAATCGCATTGTTGCCAGCAATGCGATGGCGATCCATGCGGCCGCTGTGAAGGCCGGTGAGCTGGGATACGAAGTACAGTCGCTGGGTTCCGCAAATGCCGGGGAAGCCGCTGAGGAAGGTCGCCGGTTGATTCATCGACTGCTGGAAATCTCTGCTGTATGCGACAGTGCGTCGCGCTATTCTGCGCAGGCCAATCAACGACGCGTCTGCATCCTGAGTGGTGGTGAACCAACAGTGAATCTGACGAATGGCGGTGTTCCAACCGCGCGAGGAGGTCGCAACCAGGA
>JAGQQS010001252.1 GCA_020426105.1 Planctomycetaceae bacterium | reverse complement strand
CAGCTACAGCTATGTGCTGCAGAATAACGACGGCCAGACCTCCGACGTTCATTCGATCTCGGCCGGGCTTGATTACCCAGGTGTGGGACCGGAACACAGTTACTGGAAAGAATCTGGTCGTGTAAACTATGTAAATATTCTGGATGACGAAGCATTGAAGGCGTTCAGTGTCATGGCCAGAACGGAAGGAATTCTGCCCGCAATCGAAACATCACATGCGATCGCCTATGCGATGAAGGCAGCTGCAAGCCGCAAGCCAGACGATGTTATCGTCGTTTGTTTGTCTGGTCGCGGAGACAAAGACGTCAATGAAGTGGCTCGACTGACGGGTCAGGAGATGTAGTCTGGCTGCGTCTCGCTGAGACCTGATCCACAGCATGTCGGAAGTTGCTGAATCATGGGTGGAAAGACACAGAAGCGGCGTTCCCGCAGTCCCATGACGCCAGCAACAACGGCAATGCTGATCTTCGTGGTATTGTTTGTGCTGCGGATCGCGGTATTTCGGCCGGAAGTCGCGGGCGACCGCAGCACGCGGCAGACGGCTGTCGTGCAATACGTAATCGACGGTGACACCTTCGATCTCGACAATGGGCAGCGCGTCAGAATGCTCGGAATCGATGCTCCTGAAGCAGGATTCGCCGGCAAGACGCCGGAACCGTATTCTGTCGAAGCGACGGACTGGCTGCGAGACAGAATTCAGGGGCGTGAGGTGCTGTTGCGGATTGATCATCCGAAAGTCGATCGCTATGGTCGGACTTTGGCGTGGGTGTTTGAACCGGACGGAACTCTCGTGAACCAACAGATGCTGCTCGCTGGCCGCGCAAAACTGCTCGCGGACTTTGGCTTGCCAGCCGATCTGGAATCGGTTCTCCGTCAGGCGGAAAGCGAAGCCCGGATTCGTAAAATCGGGCTGTGGAGCGGTAAGCGAAAGTAGCGTCACCAACGCAATGTCTCTTGTCAGTCGTCAGTGAAGAGCGAAGCCCGAAGAGCCTGGCACCTTCGGCTGTCCTACTGGGGCGGTAACAACTTGCCAAGCTGCTGAACGATCACCATCGGCCAACCACCGTGAACTTCATCCCAGGAGGAATGTTGATTGAGCGGAGGTCGAAAATGGTCACGTAACGGCATCTGCAATTCCTTAGAGGTTCAGGGATTTTATCACCCGCCCACTGCCATCGCCAGCAGCGTATTTGCCGCAAGAAGAGCGATTTTTGCCCTGTTTTTGACTGGACTATTTAAAGAACTTCTGTCGTACGCTCTTTTCTCGGTAAACGGGAACCGCCAAGTGCCTGTCACCTTTTGCTGGCCTGGTTGAAACTGACGAAAGGGTGTTTACATCGCCTTCAGGAGCTGAATGTAGTCCGTCGCAATGTGAACCAATTCGATGTTGTAATAATTCCTGGGGAAAACTTCGCCGCTGTCGCGATTTGATGCGATCTGTCTCGCCAAATCTTCCTCGGCATTCGATTCCTTCATGCGAGCTTCGGCGTCAGTTTGATTCAGCGAAACTGACTTCTCATTCACTCGTGTGACATGACGCTGGATTTGAACCGCAAGGTTTTTGAAATCCGGACTATTGAGCACGCGGGCCCTGCTGCGCTCGGACGTTTCGGCGATGATGGAATCGCTGACGTACGTCGTAGCGGGCGTGTATTTCGCGGGTGGGATTGGTTCGAATTTCATCGCATTTTCCAATGATTCTTCACCAGGATTGAGTACCTCCGACAACGACGGGAGGACAATGTCCGAAGTGACTCCGGCATACTGAATGCTGTTGCCGGTCACGCGGAATAGTGCGGCCATCGTACCCTTGACAGCTCCGTAAGTTGGACTAATCAGAGGCGTACTCTCCTTGACATCTACAACATGTTGCACAGTGCCCTTGCCATGTGTTCGTGCGTCGCCAATCACTATGCCGCGTTGATAGTCCTGAATCGCTGCCGCAAAAAGCTCAGCGTTCCATGCCGTGGACCGATTACAAACAACGACCGTAGCTTTCTGCCAACAGATCTGAGGATGATCGGATTGGTATGAAATGACTGGATCTTCAGAGTCCACGATTTGGACCATTGGGCCGTCGCCAACAATGGACCTACAGACGTCAAGTACGTCCTGCAATGACCCGCCACCATTACCACGCAGATCGACAACAACAGCATCCACGTTCTCCGAGTTGAATTGCTGGAGTATGTGGCGCACATCACGAATGGTACTCCTGGCTTCATTGCTGCGGGCTGCCACCGCCTCGTAATCTCTGTAAAATTTGGGTATCTTGAGAATTCCTATCCGGACATTTGTTCCCGCTATCCACCCGGAGGATTCGACAATACAGCTTCGCGTCTGCTCATTTGACTTGAATCCGGAAATGCCAGCCCGCTTCAGCTTGTGAACCTTAATGTCGCCCGTTGGCTTGAGTATCTGAACCCGAACAGTCGAGGTAAGCGGTCCTCGAATTGCATCGTAAACAGCACCGAGCTTCATCTTCCATACGTCAAGAAACTCTGGCACAGAATCGTCGGCTACTCCAATGAGCCTGTCGCCCGCTTCGATCTCACCGTCGAAGTCTGCTGTTCCGCCCGGTATTATTTCCTGCACAACGAGATACCCATCCTGCTCGACAATTTTCATTCCGATGCCAGCAAGCCTGATCATGCCCATGTTGTACTGAGCCATAGTCTCTTCCGACAGGAATTCAGCATGAGGATCAACACTCTTTGTCAGCGCAGACAGATACC
>JAGQQS010000105.1 GCA_020426105.1 Planctomycetaceae bacterium | reverse complement strand
CCTCGTCCACTACCGCAGATTTTTTTTACGCACCGCGAGCATTTCCGGAATGAGCAGAAGACGTACCCGCACGCGTAATCGCACCGACAAAACATTCGCTGCGGCGGTTGTTGTACGGCGCTGAACAGCATTCCAACTAAATGGACGCACTTACGGCGCATATCCCTGAATCAACATATGCCGATCGCCGAGGATCGTCACATCCAGATCCAGCTCGGCGGATTTGAGTTGCTCATGAATTTCTGCAGGCGTAAACGCGGCAATGAGCGAGTTGAAAAAGTCAGCTCGAAGAATTTCCGCTTCCTGGCCGGCAACAGCATCTACAATTGCCTGCGCGGCCGTAGCGGATTCCGGACGGCGGAGATCCATCACGCAGATCAACCCGCCAGGTTTAATGAGCCGCCGAACCTCGTGCCAGAACACCATCGGGTCCGGGAGATGATGCAGGAAATCTTTGGACACTACAGCATCGAAATGTCCAGCGGGCAATGGTAACCCCGGCACGTAACCCTGTAGTGTTTCAATCGCGCTCGACAGTCCGCAGTGTTCAACGGCCTCCGTGGCAAGTTGAATCATCGCGGGTGAACCATCAACGGCAGTGATCCTCAGCGATGGACATCGTCCTGCCAGACGAACCATCACATCGCCCGGACCACATCCCACATCCAATACAGTCACTGCACTTGCAGGAATGTGTCCACAGACCGTTTCGACAAACATTTGATTGGATGCCGCGAAATTGGCCGACGCGTACGCCTGACATTGCGCTGCGTCGATCATCAATTCCGGTTCCGGTATTCTCTGCATGGTGTGCCACAGACTTACTTCTGTGCGGCGACAGATTGATCCGCAGGCAGTTTAGGAATCGCAATGAAAGATGTAGTCATGCTGCCATCCTCCGAGTTCCAAATACGGATTTCGCCATCGTAACAACCGGAGGCGATTAGTTTGCGACCGGGATTGAAACACAACGTGTAGACCCAATCGCTGTGCCCTTCCATTTTGCGCAGCTGTGTTCCGTCGGCCGCTTTGTGTTCATACAACGCGCGGTCACCGCTTGCGGAAAGGATCACATCGTCCGGCAGGATCTGAATTCTGAAGACGTCTCCGCCAAATCCGGCGATCGCACGGACCTCTTTGCCATCTGCAGAATTCCAGACTCGCAGTCGCCGGTCACTTCCACCGCTGACGACGGTTGTGCCGTCAGCAAGAAACGCGGCTGAGTAAACAGGTTCGCCATGGCCGCTGAAAGTAATCACAGGATTGCCCGTCGCTGCTTCAAAGATCTTGCAGGTCTTGTCGCGGCTGCTGCTGACCAGTCGCTGTCCATTCGGAGACCAGTTAATATCCATGACCCAGTCTGCATGATCTTCGATCCGAACAACTTCAGCGCCATCGGCAACCGAGACGACATTGATTGAACGATCAGCGCCACCGCAGGCCAGCAGCTTTCCGTCAGGACTGAAGCTTAATGCGAATACCACATCACGCGCTCGCACCAGTGTCCGCACGAGCTGACCGTCTGCGGCTGAAAACAGTTTCAGTTCCCCCAGTTGGCCCGGTGTTCCCGCGGCAACTGCCAGTGTCGTCCCATCGGCACTGTACTCGAGGTCATAAATGCGTTCGGCAACATTGGAGATACGACGCACGAGCGCTCCGTCGGCGGTGTTCCAGACGAGCACTTCGTGATAGCCTGATGATGCGATCTGGCTCCCATCCGGGCTAAAGGCGACCGCTGTCACTGGAATCGCGACGCGGTACTCGGTGGGAGGCAGTGGTTGCGTCTGTTCGGGCATGACGTCAAACAAATCTGCCGTCAATGCAATACCGGCATCGAGCGGAGCGCCCACCTCGATCCAGTGTTTCACGACCGCAATCTCAGCGTCCGACAGCGGATCAGCGTCTTTCGGCATGGATCCGTCCTCCACCATGGTGAGCAGCAGTGATTCAGCACTGTTGTGTGCAGTCACCGCGGCACCCGATTCGCCACCTTTCAGAAGTGCGGCGAACGAATCCAGATTCAGCCGTCCACCGGGACTGCGTGTGTTGTGACAGGCGACACAGCGCTGAGCGAGAATCGGTGCGACATCGCGTGAAAATGACACGAACCGACCGAGTGGTTCAAGTGCTGCCTCTGCCTGGCGGCTGGCCACCAGCGATTCGCTTGCGACGATCTGAGACTCTGCCTGCAATTTCTGAAGCGACGGTTCGAGACCTGTCAATTGTGCGTTGAGCATCGCCTGCCACCGATCACTTTCGGCTTTCACAATCTTCAGTTCTGCTTCCTGAGTGACTCCGGCGGCCAATGCGTCAACGGCAGCGGTCCAGGCCGCTCGCAGGGGTTCAGCGGCGGCCACGGCGGTCTTGTGTTCGGCGATTTTCGTTTCGAGTTCCGTCTTCGCCACGGCGGTTTTGGCCGCCACGTCATCACGTCGAGCAGTCACCTCAGCAAGCAAGGCGGCCGTGTTGGTCTTCAGCGGTGCGAAACTGGCAATCGCTTTTTCAAGCCCCTGAATGGCTGCTGACGCATCTGTGCCCGTCAGTTTCGATGCCTCGCGCAGGGTGTTCAGGGAATTTTCAAGCGAGGCAACAGATCGGGCGAGAGATTCGATCGATGCCGTGGTCGTCTTGACCTGCTCGTCCTGAGCAGCCAGAGTGTTATTCATGGCGTCGACATTGGCTTGAGCGGCAGCCACCGCCTGCAGCGCTGTGCTGACGGTGACATCTGCAGCATCCAGAGCCGTCTTTGATTCAGTAATTTTCTTTTCCAGCTCCGGACGCTGAGTCATGATGGCGGCAATCTTCTGTTCGGCATCCGACGCTTTGCTTCGCCATTCAACAGAAGACTTTCGCAGGACCGCGAGCTGGTTCTGCAACTGTGCCTCCGCAGCCTTCATTTTATCCATGCGGGCGGATACTTTTGCGGCGACCAGAACGAGCTGATCGGCGGCTTCATGCTGCGGCAGCGACAGCCTCAGCTCGGCCAGCATCTGATCAATTGCCTTCGATGATTCCTGAAGCGATGTGACTCGCTCAGATTCCGCATTGACTCGCAGTTCCGCTTCATCGAGCTGCTTCTTCAGCTCGCGCACACGCTGCACGGCAGAGGCTACAGCGCCCTGCCCAAGCACAATTTCCTTCTCGGCGTTCTGTTTCTCTGCCGACTTCTGTTCAATCAGCAGTCGTATCTGCTCCGCACCGCCCAGTCCCACTGCAGCAGGGGAAGGATCGTCGGCGATCGCAGGCAGCCAGATCGGAGACACAATCAGTACGACGGTGGATATAAGTAACGGCAGGCGAGCTCGAGGCATCATGAATCCCCAGAAGGAAGGCGGGAATTGGCATGTTGCAAAAACGCAACACGACAATCAACACTAGGATTCAACTAATCGGACGCGTTGTCAAGCTCACCGGAATCTGCAAAGTTCAGCATCTAAGAAATCGCACGATCGATATCGTCGATTCAATTCATACAGCCAGACCGTGCCGCGCGTACGATTAGCCCTTCCGATGCCGTATCTTGGCCCGCATGCGGCGCTTCTTGCGACCAACTTTTCGCCGACCCTTGCCCGTCTTCTTCGTTCCCATGAGCCAGTAATCTCCGGAATTCAAACAGTGTGCCGATTTGGAAGGGGCGAAGGATAGCAGCCTGATGCCCCATGTTCAAACGTGAATCACTCTCGTTCTCGATACGAAGCATTTCCAGCACGCCACACTGACGCGTTTTGAAGTTTTGTGTTCTGCTTTTCGCCCGTAAATGCGAACGGACGCGTCAGCAGGAGAACCGCCGGACGGTCGCTCTCCCTTGGCTGAGGCGTCGGATCGGTGAAATAGTAATTTCAGGACCATCACGTCGGGAAGGATCCTGAGTGGCACCAGGGTCGAACCTACGATGCTCGCTTGTACCGGCAAGCTGACCCATGCCGCTCGCCCAGTCTTATGTCCATGTTCGCGAAAGCCTTGATCTCAGCCGGTTCGCTTCGTCGTCATTGACAAACGTCTGACTGGCCGGATCCAGTGTCAGCTTGCGTTTCAGAATCCACGACAGGGCGGCTGCATGGCAGGCGACATGCGAATTTCGCATCACTGCCGCATTCGCGACTGTTGATTGACGCGACTTGACGCAGTCAAAGAAGTTTCTCGCGTGTGCCGTCACATCCAGGCCGCTGACTTTCGTGGTTTTTGCATGAATTTCGCGGCGAAGCGATTCGGAAGAAACTTCGGTCCCTCCGTTGTCGCCGGTTTCCAGCCAGCCTTCATCGCCGACAAATCGCACCGGACATGTCCCCAGCTTCGTGATCCAGTTGGGGCCTCGATCACCGAATGGTGTCGCCAGAAAGTCGAGGATCAGCTTAACACCATTATCGTACATACACGTAATGCCATTACCGGTTGGCTCAAATGTGACCGGTGTAGTGCTGTCGGCCTGATTGGCCCACTGGCAGAGGTCAACCGTGTGAGCTGCCCAGTCCAAGAGTCTGGCGCCGGAATCGAAATCGCTGTAGCCACGCCACTTTCCAGTCACATATTCATGGTTGTACGGCCGCCATGGCGCCGGGCCGAGCCACATGTTCCAGTCGCATTTCTGCTTTGAAGGCTCCTGTTCGCCGGGCAACCAGCTAATGTCCAGGGACGGCATGTAAACGGACGCAAACATCGTGTGCAATTTGCCCAGTTTTCCACTCTGGGCCATCTCAACGGCCCGGACAAAATTGGGCACACTGCGGCGCTGAGTCCCCGCCTGAAAGACTCGTCCTGTCTCCTGAATTGTCGCTTCCAGTTGCTGGCAGAGTCTGATTGTGAGACCACAGGGCTTTTCACTGTAGACGTCTTTGCCTGCTCGCGCAGCCAGCATTGATGCATCGGCGTGCCAACGGTCACCCGTTGCAATCAACACCGCATCGATGTCCGGACGGTCGAGCAACTCCCGAAAATCACCATACAATTTGCAATCCGCAGTGCCATAATGCTTATCAACGAGCGCCTTGCCGGCGTCACGACGGCTAGCCTGCACATCGGCGATGGCCACGCATTGGACATCGGCCAGACCCAGCATTGCCTGCAGGTCATAGGTCCCGCGGGGACCAATTCCGATCACACCCAACGAAACTTTTTCGCCCGGAGCAATCGCTCCGCGTCCCATGACATGCGCGGGCAGAACCATCGGTGCCGCTACTGCCAATGACGTTCCAAGGAACTGACGTCGTGTTTTACCTTGTTTTTTGATCATGGTTTCACCGTATTCCTGAACTCGAAGTGATTGATTCGGGGTTCTGAGACATTCGTTCTAACCGCATACCGTCTGAGAATCAAGCCGGTTCCTGACCGCATCTGCCCGGCGATCAGCAATTTGCGGTGGCATGCAATTGATTTTCCACTGTGACAAGTGATTAAGCGAGTGTGAAAGGAAATTTGAAGTAAACCAGTTCACGTTCAGCATGAACGCGTCAATACTGTATTTTGTACCGGCAAGCGGACACATGCCGCTCGCCGGTAATGTCATCCATGCCCGCGCGACAATTACTTTGGTGGAATTAAGCGAATTGCGCGCAGGTCAATCAGGGCGGTTGAAGGGTTTTCCGGGGTGGTAATGGTGAGTTGCCCCCGACCTCGGTGAAGATCGATCGTCCCGGCTTGCCACGTCTGGTAGTGATCCCAGGTTCCACTGCCCGGGACGCGAGCGGTGAGCATTCGATTGCCCGTTGAAAATTTAATCAGGCTGCCCGCTGCGCTGTCATCGCAGGCGAAGTCAAATTCAACCGTCCAGTGTCCGGTTTTTGGTATCTCGAATGTCCATTTCGCATAGTCTTCTGTGGACGACCAAAAGCCCAGGTTTCCATATTGCTGCTCAAACACCAGATTCGGTCCGTAAATTTCAGCCGCCGAGGCCGGCAAAGTGACCGTGCCGTCAGCGTTTGCCGCTACAAACGCAGGAGCATTGCCTTCAAAGCGTTTCCATGGCGTGCCGGTCGATTGCACAAACGCAAACACGTTCGCGAAATCCTGGGCGGAGAGATCTTTCTCCAGACCTTCCGGCATCAAGGAGCGTTTTGAGGCAACCAGTTCTTCAATGTCAGCGCGGGGCACTGTTAATTCCTTGCCCTCATTTGTGACGAGCGTCAGACTGCCGCCCGTCTCACCTTTGAGCATACCGGAATACTGCAGGCCGTCTTTCGTCGCCACGGTGTAGACAAGGAATTTTGATTCGACAGCGCGATTCGGATCCAGCACTGCCGTCAATAGTGCGTCCGTTGATCGATCCTTGAGCGCGGCCAGATCGGCCCCCACGTCCTTGCCGATCCCCTGCAGTTTGTGACAGGTGCCGCAGCGCTTTTCAAAAACGA